>VGDA01000117.1 GCA_016869915.1 Alphaproteobacteria bacterium | reverse complement strand
ACTCGAGCGCGAGGTCGCCCGCCTCCCACCAGCGGTGCGGGGCGTCGACATGCTCGGGGGCGAGCGCGTGGTGGCGGGCCGCGACATGCGGCGGGACGGCGGCGCTCATGCGTCGTAGCAGACGACGGCGCGCACGACCTCGCCGCGCTTCAGCGCCGCGAAGCCGTCGTTGATCTCGTCGAGGCGGATGCGCCGCGTGACGAGCTCGTCGAGCTTCAGCTCGCCGCGCAGGTAGCTGTCGACCATCATCGGGAAGTCGCGGGCCGGCCGCGTGCCGCCATAGCTGGAGCGCGTGATGCGCTTCTCCTGCATGAGCGCCCCCCAGCGGAACGAGACCTCCTCGTTGAAGCCGGTCTTGCCCAGCCAGACGACCTGGCCCGCGGGCCTGACCGCCTCGACCGAGGCCCGGAACGTCCTGGGGCTGCCGGCGCATTCGATCACCGCGTCTGCGCCGCGCCCCGCCGTGAGCGCCTTGGCGACCGCGACGGGGTCGTCGCGCGTGGCGTCGACGAGGTCGGTCGCGCCGACGCGGCGCGCGAGGTCGAGCTTCGCCTCGGAGATGTCCACCGCGATGATCCGCGCGGCGCCGGCGAGGCGCGCGCCCTGGACCGCGGAGAGCCCGACCGCGCCGCAGCCGATGACCATCACCGTCGATCCCCATTCGAGGTCGGCGATGCGGGTCGCCGCGCCCAGCCCGGTCATCACGCCGCAGCCGATGAGGCAGGCCGCCTCGAAGGGGATCTCCTTCGCCACGCGCACCGCGCTCTGCGAAGGCACGACGCAGCATTCGCCGAAGGCGCCGATGTACATGAGGTTGTGCAGCGTCGCGCCGCCGCCGTCGCGCAGCACCGGCGCGCCATCGAAGCCGACGGCCCTGGCGCCGTTGGCGACGTAGGTCTCGCACAGGATCGGCTTGTCGCGGTCGCAGTAGAAGCAGTGCCCGCAATGCGGGTTCCAGTGGATGATCACGTGGTCGCCGGGCGCCAGGCCGCGCACGGCCGGCCCCACGCGCTCCACGACGCCCGCGCCCTCGTGGCCGAGCACCATCGGCAGCGGGAAGACGAGCTGGCCCTCGATGACCTCGAGGTCGGTGTGGCAGAGACCCGCGGCGCGCATGCGCACCAGCACGTCGTCGGGGCCGAGGGCGCGCGCCTCGACGCGCTCGATCGACAGCGGCGTGCGCGACGCGCGCAGGACGGCGGCGTCGAAGCGGATCGGTTCCATGTCCGTCTTCCTTCCTGTCAGCCGCGCGCCGAGCGCGGGTCGTTGAACGACGAGACGCCCGTGCCCGCGTAGAGGATGCGGGCATTGCGCGCCGAGATCTCGCGATGCAGCGCGACGAAGCCCGGGTCGAGGTCGCGCGCGGGCCTGGGCTCGAGCTCGAAATGCCCATGCCTGTCCGCGCCGCGCACGAGCGAGGCGGAGTCGCCGCCGCGCACGGTCTGCGACACGTCGGTCGGGATGTAGCGGATCGCGAAGCCGATGCGGCGCTCGCCGGACGGGTTCGCGGCGGAGCCATGGACGAGGCGCACGTGGTGCAGCGACATCTCGCCGGGCTGCAGTTCGAGCGCCACCGCCCTCGACGCGTCGACGTCGACCATCACCTCCTGGCCGCGCGACAGGAGGTTGTCGCGGTCGAAGGTGTCGCGGTGCGGGATCTGGTCGAGCACGTGGGTGCCCGGGATCACCTCCATCGCGCCGTTGGCGCGCGTCGAGGCCGACAGGGCGACCCATGCGGTGACCACGTCCGGGCGGCTCAGGCCCCAGTAGGTCGAGTCCTGGTGCCAGGACACGAAGCCCGGGCTGCGCGGCTCCTTGATGAAGAAGTTGGACGTCCAGCACAGGAGGTCGGGCCCGTGGAGGTCCTCGACCGCGTCGAGCAGGACGTCGTTGCGCACGAGGTCACCAAGCCACGCGAAGAGCAGGTGCGCCTTGTGCCGCAGGTCGCCCCTGAGGGGGCCACCGGTCGCGGCCTCGTGCGCCTCGAGGCGCAGGCGCAGTTCGTTGGCCTGCTCCGCGCCCATGACGCGGATCGGATGCAGGTAGCCGTCGCGGTTGAACCGCTCTACCTGCTCCTGGCTCAGCAGCTTCGGCATGTCGCCCTCCCCCGTTCCCCGTCAGCACGCGCTCGCGTAGCGCCGCATGCAGGTGTCCAGCACCTCCGCGGGATCGCGCTTCCACCAGTCCTCGGCCGAGAAGATCTCGACCTCGACGAAGCCCCCGTAGCCCGCCGCCTCGACCATGCCCCGGATGCGCGGGATGTCGATCACGCCGTCGCCCATCATGCCGCGATCGGTCAGGAAATCGCGCGTCGGCACGAGCCAGTCGCAGACATGGAAGCCGAGGATGCGGCCGACGGCCCCGGCGCGCGCGATCTCCGGCGCGAGATGCGGGTCCCACCACACGTGGTAGACGTCGACGAGGATGCCGATGCCGTCGCCCAGCGCGTCGCAGAGGTCGTTGGCGTGGCGCATCGTGTTCACGCAGGCGCGATCCGCCGCGTACATCGGGTGCAGCGGCTCCAGGCCCAGCCGCACGCCCGCCTTGCGCGCGTGCTCCAGCATCGCGCCGAGCCCGTCATGCACCTCCGCATGCGCGGCGGCGAGGTCGCGCGAGCCGCCGGGAAGCCCGCCCGCGATGACGCAGAGGCTCTGCGCGCCGAGCTCGGCCGCCTCGTCGATGGCGCGCCGGTTCTCCGCGAGGATGGCGGCGCGCTCCGCGGGGCCCGACGCGGCGAAGAGCCCGGCGCGGCAATGGCCGGTCACCTGGAGGCCGGCCTGGCGCAGGAGCCGTGCCGCCGCCGGCGCGCCGCCCTCTCCCAGCAGGTCGCGCCAGGTCGCGATCGCGCGGATGCCGCGGCGCTGGCAGAGCCCGACGAGCGTCGGCAGGTCGCAGCGCCGGCGCACCGTCGCGTGGTTGATCGCCAGCAGCTCCGGATGGCGCGAAAGGTCCCGCATCATGGCATCAGCTGCCCGCCATTGACCTCGAGCACCTGCCCGGTGACGTAGCCGGACAGGCGGTCCGAGGCGAAGTAGAGATAGGCGCCGACGCATTCCTCGGAGGCGCCGAGCCTGGCCATCGGCACGGCCGCGCGCATCGCCTCCATCACGGCGGGCGAGCTCAGCCGCGCATGGAGCGGCGTCTCGATGACGCCGGGGGACACCGCGTTGACGCGGATGCCCCTGGGCGCGAGCTCGCGCGCGACGTTTCGCGTGAAGGCCGAGACGAAGGCCTTGGTGCCGGCGTAGAGCGCGACGCCCGGCCCGCCGCCGCTGCGCGCGGAGATCGACGTCGTGCTGATCACGTTGCCGCGCCCCTGGGCGGCGAAGATCCGGGCGGCCGCCTGCGTCGCCACGAAGACCGAGCGCATGTTGAGGTCCACGAGCTCGTCGAACAGTGCCTCGTCGAGCTCGTCGAGCGGCGCGCGGCGCAGCAGGTGGCCGGCGTTGTTCACCAGCACGTCGAGCCCGCCAAGCTCGCGGTGCGCGCGCGCGACCAGATCGCGCGTGGCGACAGCGTCGCGGACGTCCGCGCGCAGCGGCACGGCGCGCCCGCCCGCGGCGGCGATGTCGGCGACGACCGACGCCGCCTCCGCGTCGCTCGCGTTGTAGTGCACGGCCACGGCGGCGCCGGCGGCGCCGAAGCCGCGCGCGACCGCCGCGCCGATGCCGGTGCTCGCGCCGGTCACCAGCACGCGCTTGCCCCTGAGATCGTCCATCTCCTCGCCTCCCTCAGCCGTCGACGCCGTGCACGGCCAGCACGCGCCGCATGCGCGCGCAGGCCTCGTCGGGATCCGCGAGCAGTCCCGCCGCGTCGGCGAGGCGGAACAACTCGGCGAGGTGGAGCAGCGAACGCGCGCCCTGCTGCCCGCCGACCATCGCGAAATGCGATTGCAGCCCGTTGAGATAGGCCATGAACACCACGCCCGTCTTGTAGAAGCGCGTCGGCGCGCGGAACACGTGGCGCGACAGCGGCACGGTCGGCGCGAGGATGTCGCGATAGGCCGCGACGTCGCCGCCGGCGAGTGCGTCGAGCGCCGCCGAGGCCGCCGGCGCGATCGCGTCGAAGATGCCGAGCAGCGCGTGCGAATGGCCGAGCGCGTCGCCCTCGATCAGCTCCGGGTAGTTGAAGTCGTCGCCCGAGTACATCCGCACGCCGGCCGGCAGCCGCCGGCGCAGCACGATCTCCTTGTCCTTGTCGAGCAGCGACACCTTGATGCCGTCGACCTTAGCGGCATTCGCCGCGATCGCCTCGACGCAGGCATCCGTCGCCTTCCAGTGGTCGCGGCTGCCCCAGTAGCCCTCGAGCGCGGGATCGAACATCTCGCCGAGCCAGTGGATGATGACGGGCTCGCGGACCTGGCGGAGGATGCGCCCGTAGACGCGGTGGTAGTCGTCGGGCGAGCGCGCCGCGGCGGCCAGCGCGCGCGAGGCCATGAGGATGATGCGACCGCCCGCCGCCTCGACCGCGCCGCACTGCTCCTCGTAGGCGGCGACGACCTCGTCGATGCCGACGCCCGGGCCTGGTGCGAGGTGGTCCGTGCCGGCGCCGCAGGCGACGAGCCGCCCACCTTCCGCCCGCGACAGCGCCACGGAACGGCGGATCAGCTCCAGGCTCGTGGGCCAGTCGAGGCCCATCCCGCGCTGCGCGGTGTCCATGGCCTCCGCGACGCCGAGGCCGAGCGACCAGAGATGCGAGCGGAAGCGCAGCGTGGCGTCCCAGTCGATCGCGGGGACCAGCCAGGGATCGACGTCGGCGAGCGGGTCGCAGACGACGTGCGCCGCGGAAAAGGCGATGCGGTCGAAGGGCCGCGTGGGCCGGGCGAAGGCGCGCGGCCGGCTGGTGCGGAACGGCGCCAGCCTCCCGCCCGCCGCGGGAAGCACGATCGTCGCCATCTCAGCCCCTCCTCCTCCGCCCTCGCATGCGCCGCCGGCAGACTGCGCCAGCGCGCTCAGCCGCGCCAGCGCGACAGGTTGGCCGCCACGAAATCGTCGTCGGCAAGCTCCGGGTACGCGGCGCGCACGCGGTCGAGTTCCTCCGCCTGCCCCGGGCTCATCGCCTCGCGCGGGTCGAGGCAGAGGTTCGTCTCCATGAGGCCCTGCCGCCGCAGCACCTCGTGGCAGCCCGCGATGCAGCCGGCGAAGCCGTTGGCGACGTCGAAGAGCGCGGCGTTGCAGTCGGTCACCATCGCGTCGAGCGCCAGCAATTCGCGCGAGGGCGGACCCGCGGCGAGCTCGGCGCGGATGCGCGCATGCAGCCGCACGGCGCCCGAGGTCCAGACGCTCCAGTGGCCGAGCAGCCCGCCGCGGAAGCGCAGCTCGACTTCGCGCCCGCCGACGCGCGCCACGAAGGGCAGCGCGAGGTCGAGCACGATGTGGTCGTCGTTGCCGGTGTAGAGAGCGATGCGCTCCTCCGCGCCTGCGGCGGCGACGCCGAAGACCACGTCGAGCGTCGCGTAGCGGTCGAACGGCGCGACCTTGATGGCGACGACGTTGTCGATCCCGGCGAAGCGCGTCCAGAAGCGCCGCGACAGCGCTACGCCGCCGACGGCGGGCTGCAGGTAGAAGCCGACCAGCGGCATCTCCGCGGCGACCGCTGCGCAATGCCCGACGAGCTCGTCCTCGCCCGCGCCCTTCATCGCGGCGAGCGACAGCAGCACGGCGTGGTAGCCGAGCGCGCGCGCGAGCCGCGCCTCGGCCACCGCCTGCGCGGTGCGGCCGACCGCCCCGGCGACGAGCACCAGCGGCCGCGACGTCCACGCCGACGCTGTCTCCGCCGCGAGCTCCAGGACGGGACGATGCAGCCCGCGCTCGCGGATCGCGAACTGTGTGGTGTGCACGCCGACCGCGATCCCGCCGGCTCCGGCATCGACGTAGTAGCGCGTGAGCGCGCGCTGCGACGCCCGGTCGAACGCGCGCCTCGCGTCGAGCGCGAGCGGATGCGCGGGGATGACGGCGCCGTCGCGCAGCGCGGCCAGCGTCGCCGGCGGCAGGTCGCTCCAGTGCAGTCCGGTCATGGCGTCACCCCAGCTCGGGCCCGGAGATCGCGAAGAGGCCGCGCGGGCGCGCCAGCGCGCCGGGATCGCCGCGCGCCATGCGCATGAACCCGCGCGGGCTCGCGGCGCCATGCGCGCGCAGAAGCGCCGCAAGTTCCTCCTGCGCGCCCGGCACGTCCAGCACGAAGGGACCGCGCGCGGCGGAGGTCGCTGCGGCGAGGAGGGAGCGGGCGACGTCGGCGTCGCGCGCGACGAGCGGGCCCACCTGCATGGCCGTCCGGCCATTGCGCGACAACACGTAGCCGGCGAGCGCGCCGTCGGCGTCGCGCGCGACGAAGCCGGGCCCGCGCGTGGCGAGATGCGCGAGGATCGCTGGACGGCGCATGCCCGAGCGCGCGGCGTCGAAGGCGGCCAAGGCCGCGAGGTCGGCCAGCGAGACCGCGGCGATGCGCAGGGCCGTGCCGGCGGCAGGCGCCGCCACGGCGCGCTCGAGCCGCCAGCGCCGAAGCGCGTACACGTCGACGAAGCCGAGCCGCGCGTAGACAGGCTGGCCGATCTCGGTGGCGTCGAGCCCCGCGAGCAGGCCCTGCCGCGCGCAGGCGTCGAGGCAGCGGGCGAACAGGGCCGTGCCGAGGCCGAGGCGGCGATGGGTCGCGGCGACGAGCACCATGCCAACCCAGGCGACAGCCCGCCCCAGCGGCAGCACGAGCGCGGAACCGACGAGCCTGCCATCGGCCGCGTCGCGCGCCGCGAAGCCGTCGCCCGCCGCCAGCATGAAGCGCCAGTCCTCCTCGACCTGGTTCCACCCGGCCTCGGCGGACAGGCCGACGGCCGCGGCGGCCTCGCCCGCCCGCAGGGCGCCGGGGACCGGAGCTTCAGCGTCGCGCATCGCGCGCCTCGCGCCGCGAAGCCCGTCCACGCGCAGGAAGATCATTCATGGATTCCCGCCTATCCTTCCCTGCCCCGGGGCCCCGGCCCCACCCGATCCTATCCCCGTCCGGCAGGCTTTTGGACATGCGCATCCCTCGTCTCGCCCTCCCCGCCCTGCGCCGCGCGCGCGCCGCTGCCGTCGCGATGGCCGCCGCCGCGGCGCTTGCCGCCGAGCTCCCCGCGCCGGCTGCGCTGGCGCAGGCGCAGCCCCCGGCCGCCGCCGCGCCCGCGGGCGGCAGCTTCGAGGCCGTGCGCACCCAGCTCCAGCTCGGCGGTCCGTTCTTCGTCCATGTCGACTTCGAGGACCAGTTCGCGAAGCTCGGCCGCGACCTCACCCAGGCCGTCGCGGACGTCGTCGGCGACGATCCGGAGCTCGCCGCCTATCGCCAGGACTTCGGCGCGATCCTCGAGGAGCTCGGCATCTCGGGCATCCGCGCCATCGGCATGAGCTCGACGCTGCGCCGCGACGGCAGCTACCACAACCGCAGCTTCCTCCACGCCCCCGGCCCGCGCCGCGGCCTCCTCGCCGCGATGGGCGGGCCCGCGCGGCCCTTCGCCACGACGCGCCTCGCGCCCGCCGACACCGACTTCTTCCTGGAGGCGGAGATCGACATGCCCGCGCTCGTCCAGGCCATCGTCTCCGTCGCGCGCCGCTTCGACCCCAGGGCGGACATCGACCTCGCCACCGGCGCGATCGCGGCTGGGACGGGGATCGACGCCGGCGACGCGATCAAGGCGATCACCGAGCTGCGCGGGCGCGTGACCTTCTTCCTGAGGCTCGGCGAGACCTCGACGCCCGACGCCGCGCGGCTCGAGGAATGGGCCCTCGGCCTCGCGCAGAAGGGCGGCCTCCTGGTGCGCGTGGATGGCATCGCACCGAAGCTGCTGCCCATGCTGGCGGCCATCCCGGAGCTCGCGCCGGCGACCATCGCCGGCCGCCGGGCCTTCCGCGGCTCCGAGACGGTCCCGATCCTCGGCGAGAACCAGCCGGTGCTGGTCGTCGACGGCGACGCGCTCGTCCTCGCGTCCAGCGCCGCCTTCGCGGAGCAGTCGCTCGGGCGCGGAGCCGGCCTTGCCGAGGCGCCCGCCTTCCGGGACGCGCTCGCGGAGCTCGGCGTCGACCAGGGCAACAGCCTCGCCTACGCGACGCCGCGCCTGTACCGCGTGCTGCGCACGCTGCTCGGCGCGGCGATGGAGCCCGGCTCCGGCCTCGGCGCTGACGCGTTCTCCGGACCCGTCGCCCAGGCGATCCTGGGCCGCATGCCGGACCTCCCCTCGCCGATGGTCCAGGTCGCCGCGAACCTTCCCGACGGGATCCTCGTGCGCGCCCACGGGCCATCCTCGCTGAAGTCCGGGCTGCTCGCGCTCGGCCTCTACAATCCCGAGCTCCTCGGGCCGGTCGCGCTCGCGCTCGTGCCGGCGGCCGTCAAGACGGCCGCCGACAAGGCGTCGGAAGGCCGTGCGGCGGAGATCGCGCAGGCGAACCTCCAGGCTATCGGAGAGGCCGCGCTCGCGTGGTTCGCCGCAAACCCGTCGGCGCGCGAGGTTGGCTACGCGGACATCGCCAAGGCGCTGGAGGGTCGGCTCCGCCGCGTCAGGGGCATCGACTTCACCGACTTCGTCCTGGAGCGGGGCTTCTCGAAGATCGAGCTGGAGCTGCCGAACGGCGAGACGGTCGCCTGGTACGCGCCGATCACGGAGGCCGAACGCGAGCGCATCCGCGAGAACCTGCGCGGCTTCGACCGCGCCGCGGCATGGTACTTCCGCAAGTACCCGCGCGAGACGGTGATGCTAGGCATCGAGGCCGTCGAGGACGGCTCGCCGATGGCGGCGCTCCCGGACCCCGTGCGCGACGAGCGCTACGAGGACATCCAGGTCGGCCGGACCGACACGACGATCGGGATCGAGGTCGGCGCCGAGACGATCGCGATCCGCCGCGACCCCGCCCTGCAGCGCCAGCAGCAGCGCAGGCAGCCGCCGCGCGGGGGGTGAGCGCCGCCCGCCTGTGGAAAACGACGCCGCCCGCGGCTGCCGAGCCTTGCCCGCCCGCCGCCGGCGGGACTAACTGGCCCCTCCCCATCCAGAGACCGGAGCGATTCGCATGACCATCCTG
>VGDA01000116.1 GCA_016869915.1 Alphaproteobacteria bacterium | reverse complement strand
CGGAGGCCAAGCTCGCCCGCGAGGCCGAGCTCTGCTACGCGACCGTCGCCATGGTCACCGACTACGATTGCTGGCACGACGGTCACGACCACGTGACCGTCGACGCGGTGATCAAGGTCCTGCACTCCAACGCGGAGAAGGCCCGCGCGCTGGTCCGCGCCGTGGCGCCGATGCTGCGCGCGCGCGCGGCGTCCTGCCATGCCGGCTGCCACACCGCGCTCGACGCCGCGATCGTCACGCAGCCGGCGGCGCGCGACCCCGGCCTCGTTCAGCGCCTCGACGCGGTCGCCGGCCGCGTGCTCGGCAGGGCGTGACATGGGCCGGGTCATCCGGGTCGCGCCGGGGACGGGCAGCGCCCTGCAGGACGCGCTCGACCGGGCGAGCCCGGGCGACACGGTGGAACTCCGCGCGGGCGAGCATTCCCATCGCGCGACGATCAGGCATGGCGGCCGGCCCGGCGCGCCGATCACGATAAGGGGCGAGGAGGGCGCGGTGCTCGCCGGCACGCCCCTTCCGCAGCCGCCCGACCTCTTCCGCATGGGCATCGACGCCCTGCCCAGCCTCGCGACATGGGCCTTCCTGCGCATCCTGCGCTGCGGCCATGTCGTGCTGCGCGACGTCGCGATCCGGTCCTGCTGGCCGACGGCCGTCTATGCCGAGGATGCCTGGGGCCTCGCCTTCGAGTCGTGCAAGGTCGAGGGCGGCTCCTATCCGTTCTTCGTGCGCGACACCCGCCCCAGGACGCCCTGCGCGCGCGGCATCGTCGTGCGGGGCTGCAACTGGGTGCAGGACGAGCGGATCTGGAAGCAGCTCGACTGGAAGCGGGTCCACCACGGCGACCACTACCACCTCAACGGCGCGCTGCTGGGGACGTCGGACGTGCTGGGCGACATCGAGTTCTCCGGCAATGACGTCCGCGATGCCTTCAACGCGCTGCGCATCGACATCACCGCCGGCCTGCGCGACGCGTATCCCGAGGAGGTCGCGCGCCGGAACCGCAACATCTTCGTCCACGACAACCGCTTCGAGCGGATCCGCGACAACGTGCTCGAGCCCGAGACCTAAGCCTGGAACATGCATTTCCACCGCAACGAGGTGGTCGACGGCCATGCGCCGATCTCCCTCGACGGCGTCGGCGGCGGCTACTGGTACTTCTACGCCAACAGGTTCAGGTTCCTGACGCGGCCCGGTTCTCCCGGGCAGAGGAGCCGCAGCGGCAAGATCGTGAAGCTTGCGGGCTATCCGCTGCACCCGACGCGGCGCTGGTACTTCTTCAACAACAGCATCCATTGCCGCAGCGCCGTGTTCGGCGACGGCGACAGCTTCGGCGTGCCGGTCTGGAACCTCGTCGCGCACGACAACGTCGTCGCGGCGGGCGCGCCGCGCTGCGACGACGAGGGCGACATGGTCTGCCCCGCGGCGACCAACGCCTTCGACATCGACTTCAGGCTCCACGGCGACACGAGCTTCGGCGGCACCGTGACGAACGCCTCGAGCTGGTGCAGCGCCCTCCGCCAGGGCGGCTGCGTGGAGAAGGACGTGGTCCTGCTGCCAGCCTCCGAGCCGGTCTTCGCCGACGCGCCGAACGGCGACCTGTCGCTCGCGATCGGCAGTCCGGCATGCGGCACCGGCCGCGCGCTGGCCGTCGAGCTGCCCGATGGCGAGGATTTCGCCTGGCCAGCCGGGCTCAACCGGGGCGCGGTGCAGGAGAGGCAGGACCGGCTGCCGGTCCTGCCGATGCGAAGCGTCTGAGCGCGCGGCGCCCCGGGCCCGCGGCCCGGGGCGTGTCAGCGTCGCCGGGCGCGCGCCTTCGCCTTCGGCCTGGCCTTCGACCTTGCCTTCGCCTTCGGCCGCGCCGCCGCCTTGGCCTTGGCCTTCGGCTTCACCTTGGCCTTCACCTTCGTCCTGGGCTTGGGCTTCGCCTTTGCCTTGGGCTTGGCCTTCGCCCTGGCCTTCGGCTTCGCGGCCGCCTTCGGCGCGGTCGCCGGTGCCGCCTCGCCGGCGACATGCGTGGCGAAGAAGGCCATCGCGCGGGCGCGCGCCTGCCTCGCCGAGGCCGCGTCGAAGCTGCCGCGCTCGTCGCAGTTGAAGCCGTGCCCGGCCGGGTAGACATGCACCTCGACCCGGCGATGGCCCGCGCCGCTGACCTTCGCGACGTCGGTCATCGGGATCGCGTGGTCCTTCTCGCCGAAATGGAACTGCACGGGGCATCCCGGCTTCTCGGCCGCCACGCCGCCGATGCCGCCGCCGTAGTAGGAGGCGCCCGCCGCGAAGCCCTTCAGCCGCGTGCATGCGACCCAGGTCAGGAACCCGCCCCAGCAATAGCCGACCACGCCGACCCTGCCGGCGGATTTCACGGCGTCGCGCGCCGCGGCGATGTCGAGCAGGGCCGCCTCGGTCGGCGACGCCTGCTTGAGGCCGATGCCGCGCTGGACGTCCGCGTCGGCGTAGCCGAGCTGGATGCCCGGGCGGATGCGGTCGAAGAGCGACGGCACGATCGCGACGTAGCCGTCGCGCGCGAAGCCGTCCGCCACGCCGCGCATGTGGCGGTTGACGCCGAAGATCTCCTGGACGACGACGAGCGCGCCCTTCGCCTTGCCCCTCGGTCGCGCCACGTAGGCCGTGGTCCCGAAGCCGTCCGCCGCGCGCAGGATGATGCTCTCTCCCATGTCGGTCTCTCCCGGTCCCTAGCGGAGCGACCCCGGGGATTCGGCGCCGCTCAGACGTTGAACCTGAACAGGATCACGTCGCCGTCCGCAACCACGTAGTCGCGGCCCTCGGCGCGCATCCTGCCCGCCGCCTTGGCGCCGGGCTCGCCGCCCAGGGCGACGTAGTCATCGTAGGCGATGACCTCCGCGGCGATGAAGCCGCGCTCGAAGTCGGTGTGGATGGCGCCCGCGGCCTCGGGCGCCTTGGCGCCGCGGCGCACCGTCCAGGCGCGCGCCTCCTTCGGGCCGCAGGTGAAGTAGGTGAGCAGGCCGAGCAGTTCGTAGCCGGCGCGGATGACCCGCGCGAGGCCCGGCTCCTCGAGGCCGAGCGCGGCGAGGAACTCGCCCTGGTCGGCGGCGGGCAGGACCGCGACCTCGGCCTCGATCGCGGCCGAGATGACGACCGCCGAGGCGTGCTCCGCCCTGGCCATCTCGAAGACCTTGCGCGACAGCGCGTTGCCGTCGCGCGCCGAGGCCTCCTCGACGTTGCAGACATAGAGGACGGGCTTTGCGGTCAGCAGCTGGAGCTGGCGGACCTGCGACGCCTCCTCGGGCGAGCCGGGCCGGAAGGCGCGCGCGGGCCTGCCGTCGCGCAGGTGGACGAGGATCGGCTCGATGACGGCGAGCTGCGCCGCCGCCTCCTTGTCGCCCGTCCTGGCGCGCTTCTGCAACGCGGGGGCGCGCTTCTCGAGGCTCTCGAGGTCCGCGAGCATCAGCTCCGTGTCGACCGTCTCGCGATCGCGCAGCGGATCGATCGAGCCCTCGACATGGGTGATGTCGCCATCCTCGAAGCAGCGCAGGACATGGGCGACGGCGTCGACCTCGCGGATGTTGGCGAGGAACTGGTTGCCGAGGCCCTCGCCCCTGGAGGCGCCGCGCACCAGCCCGGCGATGTCGACGAACTCGAGCTGCGTCGGCACCACGCGCGCCGACTTGCCGATGCGGGCCAGCGCGTCCAGCCGCGCGTCGGGCACGGCCACGCGGCCCACGTTCGGCTCGATCGTGCAGAAGGGATAGTTCGCCGCCTGCGCCGCCGCGGTGGCGGTGAGTGCGTTGAAGAGCGTCGACTTGCCGACATTGGGCATGCCGACGATGCCGCACTGGAAACCCATCAGTCCTGTTCCTTCGCGAGGGGGGCCGGGCGCGGGGGCCTCGGCCGGGGTGGATTCAGCGCCAGCGCGACGCGGCTTGCGAAGCGCGCCTCGTTCCCGGCGACGAGGTCGGGGACCTCCTTCGCCACCGCGTCGAGCAGCCTGTCGAGCCAGTCGCGGTCGGCGCGGGCGAAGTCGTGGAGCACGTAGCCGGCGACGCTGTCCCGGTCGCCCGGGTGGCCGATGCCGAGCCGCACGCGCCAGTAATGAGGGCCGACATGCTGGTCGATGGAGCGCAGGCCGTTATGCCCGCCATGCCCGCCGCCGGCCTTGACCCTGATCCGGCCCGCCGGCACGTCGAGCTCGTCGTGGAAGACGATCATCGCCTCGGCATCGAGCTTGTAGAAGCGCAGCGCCTGCTGCGCCGCGCGTCCCGAGTCGTTCATGTACGTGAGCGGCTTGAGCAGGACGACCTGGACGCCACCGATCGTCCCGGTCGCGACCCAGCCATCGAGGCGCGCGCGCCACGGGCCCAGGCCGTGGAGGCGATGGATCGCCTCCACGGCCATGAACCCGATGTTGTGGCGCTGGCGCTCGTGCTCGGGGCCGGGATTGCCGAGCCCCACGAGGAGCCGCATCCCGGCCTCCGGACCCGTCGGCGATTACTTCTTCGCCGCCGGCTTGGCCGCCGCCGCGGGTGCCGCGCCCGCGGCCGGCTTGGCGCCGTCCGCAGGTGCCGCCGCCGCCGCGGACGCCGCCGATGCCGCGGCACGCGCCGCTGCCTCGGCTGCCTCCTCGTCGGACTTCATGACCGTCGGCGCGCCGATGGCGGCCACGGTGAAGTCGCGGGCGATCGTCGGCTTCACGCCCTCGGGCAGCTTGATCGAGCTGATATGCACCGAGTCGTTGATGTCCAGGCCGGCGAGGTCGACCTCGATCATCCGCGGGATCGTGGTGATCGTGCAGAAGACCTCGATGTCGTGGGCGACGACGTTCAGCACGCCGCCGCGCTTGATGCCCGGCGCCTTGTCCGCGTTCGCGAACCGCACGGGCACCGCGACGCGGATGCGCGTGGTGTCGGAGACGCGCATGAAGTCCACGTGCTCCGGCTTGTCGGTGACCGGGTGGAACTGCACGTCGCGGGCGAGCGCGCGGATGGCGCGGCCGCCGACCTCGATGTCGAAGACGCGGGTGAAGAACCCGGTCTTGTGCATCTCGCGCACGACGTCGCGCGGGTCGAGCGAGACGAGCTCGGGGGCCTGCTTCTCCCCGTACACCACGGCGGGCACGCGCCCCTCGCGGCGGACGACACGGGAGGCCCCCTTGCCGGCCCGTTCACGCGGCTGCGCCGCGAGCTTCACTGTTTCGACCATCTTCTTCTCCATCAATGGTCAGGATCGCCGCCGGCCTCCAAGGGTGCCGGAACGCCGATCCGGGTTTGCCCGGTGGTTCAGTCGAACAGGGAGGAGACCGAGCGCTCCTCGCTGATGCGCTTGATCGCCTCCGCCATGAGCGGCGCGATCGTGAGCTGGCGGATGTTCTGCGCGAGGCGCACGGCCTCGGTCGCCTGGATCGAATCGGTGATGACGAGCGACTGCAGCGGCGAGGAGGTGACGCGCGCCACGGCGCCGCCCGACAGGACGCCATGGGTCACGTAGGCCGAGACGGAGGTGGCGCCGGCCTTGCGCAGCGCCTCGGCGGCGTTGCACAGCGTGCCCGCGGAATCGACGATGTCGTCGACCAGGATGCAGGTCCGGCCGTCCACGTCGCCGATGATGTTCATGACCTCGGAGACGCCCGCGCGCTCGCGGCGCTTGTCGATGATGGCGAGGTCGGCCTCCAGGCGCTTGGCGATGGCGCGCGCGCGCACCACGCCGCCGACGTCCGGCGAGACGATCACGAGGTCGTGGCCGCGCTCCTTGAAGTTCTGCTGGATGTCCTTCACGAACACCGGCGCCGAGACGAGGTTGTCGGTCGGGATGTCGAAGAAGCCCTGGATCTGCCCGGCATGCAGGTCGAGCGTCACGACGCGGTCGGCGCCGGCGACGGTGATCAGGTTGGCGACCAGCTTGGCCGAGATCGGCGTGCGCGGGCCGGACTTCCGGTCCTGGCGCGCGTAGCCGTAGTAGGGGATCACCGCCGTGATGCGGCGCGCGGAGCCGCGGCGCAGCGCGTCGAGCGCGACCAGCGTCTCCATCAGGTGGTCGTTGGCGGGGTAGGAGGTCGACTGGATCACGAAGACGTCCTCGCCGCGGACGTTCTCCAGGATCTCGACGAAGACCTCCATGTCGCTGAACCGCCGCACGGAGGCCTTGGTCAGTGGCAGGTTCAGCGTCGCGCTGATCGCCTCGGCGAGGGGGCGATTGGAATTGCAGGCCAGGATCTTCATGGGCAATCCGGTGCGGCGCGACGGGACGGGCGGACCCGCGAAGGGACCCCCGCGGGCGGGCGGTTTCTATCAGCCGACCCCCGGGCTGGCAACCCGGCCGACGGTCGCCGGTGGGGGTGGCGGCGGGCGCCTCAGAAGGTGATCTGGACCTTCAGGCTCTGGCTGCGGTCGCGGGCCAGCTCGAAGGCGCGGGCGGCCTCCGGGGCGGGGATGGCCGCCGTCAGCAGGGGCGCGACGTCGATCGTGCCGCGGTCCAGCGCGTCGACCGCCTGGCCGAACTCGTCGCAGAAGCGGAAGGTGCTGCGCCAGTCCAGCTCGCGGCCCATGGCGATGTTGGCCAGGATGGGCGTGTCCCCGGCCGGCAGGATGCCGACCTGGACGACCACCGCGCCGGGCCCGGCGTTCTCGAAGGCGCTGCGCAGCGCGTGGTGGTTGCCCGCGCACTCGAACACCGTGTCGAAGCCGTCCAGCGCGGCCGCGTAGTCCTTGAGGTCGCCGGGATGCGTCGCGACGTTGATCGCGGCATCGGCGCCTATCGCGCGGGCGGTCGCCAGCGGCTGGTCGACGATGTCGGTCATGACGATGCGCGCGGCGCCTGCCTTGCGCGCGCAGAGCAGCACCAGCTGCCCGATCGGCCCCGCGCCCGTCACGAGGACGTTGCGGCCGAAGAGGTTGCCCGCCCGCGCCACGGCATGGAGCGCGACCGAGAGCGGCTCGGCGAAGGCCGCGGTCGTGAAGGGCAGGTCGGCGCGCACGGGGAGCGCGTTGGCCTCCTCGACCACGAAGACCTCGCGGAAGCCGCCCTGGATGTGCGGGAACTTCGAGGCGGAGCCCAGGAATACCATGCGCCGGCACAGGTTCTCGCGGCCCTGGCGGCAATGGCGGCAGCGGCCGCAGGGGCTCGACGGGTTGACCGCCACGCGGTCGCCGACCCTGACGCGGCTGACGCGCGCGCCGACGGCCTCGACCTCGCCGGCGAATTCGTGGCCGGGGATCAGCGGCTCGCGGATGACGAAGTCGCCGTTCCGCCCCTCGAAGTAGTAGTGCAGGTCGGAGCCGCAGATGCCGCCGGCGCGCACGCGCACGCGCACGGCGGTGTCGCCGGGTTGCGCGGACTGGCGCGGTTCGAGGCGGATGTCGCGCGCACCGTAGATGACGCAGGCCTTTTCCATGGCTCTCCCCGTGGTCCCGAGCGGGGCGGAGGATAGCTGCGGCGGGGGCATGCGGCGAAATCGTTTCGCGCCGCGCGCTTCATCGCGGTTAACGTATCGTCAATGCCGGGCCCATAGCCTCGGTGCAAGATCAATGCGGGCAGGGCCCGCGCCGTCCGGACCGGTGTCGCGCATGCTCCTCCACGCCGCCTTCGTCGTCGCCTATGCGGCCCTCGCCCTCGCCGTCCGGCACATCGCCGCCGAGGTGCTCGGACCCGAATGGCGCCTGGTCCCCGAGTCCGCGGTCGTCGCCTTCCTCGCCGCCGCCACCATCCACGTGCTCTTCGTCGTCGTGGCGGTGCAGCGCCGCGCCGACCGGGGCTTCGCCGCGCTGCAGGCGAGCCAGCGCGACCTGCGCCAGGACATCGAGGCGGCGCGCGTTGCCTCGCAGGCGCTGCAGGAGACGCTGGGCCGGGGCGCCGAGGGGCGCGAGGGCGAGCGCGCCGCGATGGGCGAGGTGGTCGCCGAAGTGAAGGTCCTGCAGTCGCTGGTGAGCGAGCTCTCGGTGCGTGGCGAGGCCGGCGAGCAGCCCGCGCCGGCCGCCGCCGCCGCCGCGCCGGCCGCGCCGCGCGCCGCGGTGCCGCGCCCGGCATCCGGGGCCGCGGCGGGGCGGGACCTCGCGTCGCTCGGCGAGGGCGAGGTCCTGTCCCTGGTGCGCCACGGCCTGCGCGAGGGCCGCGTCGACCTCTACGTCCAGCCGATCGTCAGCCTGCCGCAGCGCAAGCACCGCTTCTACGAGTGCTTCTCGCGCATCCGCGACGCCGACGGCAACGTGATGGGGCCGGACCGCTACCTCGCGGCCGCCGAGCGCGAGGGGCTGATCGGCGCCGTCGACAACATGCTGCTCTTCCGCTGCGTGCAGCTCGTGCGCCGGATCCACAAGGCGAACCGAGAGGTCGGCGTGTTCGTGAACATCTCCGAGCACAGCATCGCCGACCAGCGCTTCTTCCGCGACTTCGCGAACTTCGTGGCCGACAACCGCGAGCTCGCGCCCTACCTCGTCTTCGAGTTCGCGCAGGCCCATGTCGCGCGCCACGGCGCCGCCGTGATGCTGGAGCTGGAGCGCCTCGCGCGGCGCGGCTTCCGCTTCTCGATGGACCAGGTCACCGACCTGAACCTCGACGTCGACACGCTCTCTGAGCGCCAGTTCCGCTTCATCAAGGTCGACGCGCAGAGGCTGCTGCACGCCGCGCGCGCGGGCGAGCCCCGCCTCGACATGCGCGCCTTCAAGGCGGCGCTCGACCGCAACCGCATCGACCTGATCGTGGAGCGCATCGAGGACGAGCAGACGATGGTCGAGCTGCTCGACTACCCGCTCGACTTCGGCCAGGGCTACCTGTTCGGCGAGCCGCGCCTGGCCAAGACCGGCACCTGACGCGCGCGCGAGGCCGCGCGCCCGCGCTGGCGGCGCGTCGCCGGCCATGGCATCTAGCGCCGCATGCCAGAGCATCGCACCGAGATCCTGCCCGGCCTCGCGGCCGTCGCCCCGCGCTACGACGCCTTCGTCCTCGACCTCTGGGGCTGCGTCCATGACGGCCTCAGGCCCTATCCCGGCGTGCCGGAGGCGCTGGCCGCCATGCGCGCCTCGGGGCGACGCGTCCTCATGCTCTCGAACGTGCCGCGCCGCGTCGCGCCGGTGCTCGAGATGCTGGCACGCATGGGCATCGGCGGCGAGCTCTACGACGTCGTGCTCAGCTCCGGCGAATCCGCCTGGCGGGCCCTGCG
>VGDA01000115.1 GCA_016869915.1 Alphaproteobacteria bacterium | reverse complement strand
ATGCGTGTCGGCGAGGTGGTGCTCGCTGCGCTCCTGCACCCAGCGCACCGCGCGCCCGAGCTTCCGCGCGGCGAAGCAGGCCAGCGCCTGCTCGGGATAGGGAGGAAGCTTCGGCCCGAAGCCGCCACCGACGTCCTCGCTGACGACGCGCAGCGCCTCGCGCGGGATCTTCAGCACGTGGTCGCAGAGCAGGCGGTGGATGACATGCACGCCCTGCGAGGGCGTGGTCAGCGTGACGACGCCCGTGCCCGCGTCCCATTCCGCCAGCGCGGCGCGCGGCTCGACGTAGCTGGCGAGGATGCGGTTGGCGCGGAACGACACGCGCGCGACATGCGCCGCGCGCGCGAAGGCCGCGCCGGTCGCGGCCTCGTCGCCCTTGCGCCAGTCGCAGACCAGGTTCCCGGGCGCCTCGTCGTGCAGCTGCGGCGCCCCCGGCAGCAGCGCCGCGTCGCCCGTGGCCACCGCGTCGAGCGGTTCCCAGTCGACCTCGATCGCCTCGGCGGCGTCGCGCGCGCGGTCGAGCGTGTCGGCGAGCACCATCGCGACGATCTCGCCGACATGGCGCACGCGGCCGGGCGACATCGGCAGGCGCGGCGGCTCGACGTGCCGGCGGCCGTCGACGCCCTTGATCTCCGTCAGGCAGGGATTGTGGCCGAGCCCGGCCGCCACGACGTCCTCGGCGGTGTAGATCGCGGCGACGCCCGGCATCGCGCGCGCGGCGCCGGCGGCGATCGCGCGGATGCGGGCATGGGCGTGGGGCGAGCGCAGGAAGACCGCCTGCAGCGCGCCGGGCGGCGCGCGGTCGGCGGCGAAGCGCCCGCCGCCGGTCAGGAGGCGGGGATCCTCCAGCCGCCGCAGCGGCTGCCCGAGGCCGGGAAGGACGTCGTAGGCCATGCGTCTCCTCGTGCGAACCGCGCCACGTTACTCCCGGCGGCGGCACGCGGTCAGCGCCGATCGACGCGGCGGTGCCGGCGCGCCCGCGCCGGGCGGGCGGAGATAGGCGACGACCATGTCGCCGATCAGCGCCTCGTAGGCGGCGACCCGGCGCGGGGCGAGCATGTCGCCCGCGAAGGCCGAGGAGAGCGTCCAGCGATTGGCGCAGTAGAAATAGCCGAGGCCGGCGAGCGCGATGTAGAGCGCGGTGGCGTCGACGTCGGCGCGGAAGGCGCCGGCGGCGCGGCCGCGCGCGAGCAGGTCCTCGATCGTGGCGAAGAGCGGGTTGTAGAGCGCGCGGATGCGCGGCATCGCGCGCACGTGGCGCGCGCGGTGCAGGTTCTCCTCGTTCATCAGCGCGACGATCTCGGGATGCGCGCGGAACAGGCGGAAGGTGCCGCGCGCGAGGCGGCGCATGCCCTCCGCCGGGTCGAGCGCGCCGAAGGCGTCGGCGTCCTGGCCCGCCCGCAGCAGCGCGTAGATGCGCTCCAGCGCCGCCTTCCACAGCCCTTCCTTGGAGCCGAAATGGTGGAACACGAGGCCCTTCGCGACGCCCGCGTCGCGCGCCAGCGCGTCCATGCGCGCGCCGGCGAGGCCGCGCGCGGCGAACTCCCGCACGGCGGCGTCGAGGATGGCGTCGCGCGCGCCCGCGGCGTCGCGCGTGCCAGGCCTGCGGCGTTGACGGGAAACGGCCATGGGTGCCAGAGTCCTCGTTGTTGACCAGCCGGTCAACAGGAGACCGCGCCGGGGAGGCGGGCTGGTGGCAGGCACGGCGACAGGCATGGCGCGCATCGGGGTCGATGTCGGTGGCACCTTCACCGACGTCGTGCTGGCGACGCCCGACGGCCGGCTCTTCGTCAACAAGACGACCACGACGCCGCGCGATCCCGGCGAGGGCGTCGCGGCCGGCATCGCCGCGGTGCTCGCCGAGGCTGGGCTCGCGCCCGCCGCCGTTGCCGAGATCGTCCACGGCACGACGGTCGGCTCGAACACGATCCTGCAGAAGGCCGGCGCGCGCACCGGGCTGCTGGCCACGCGCGGCTTCCGCGACGTGCTGGAGATCGGCCGGATCCGCACGCCGGGCATGTTCGACATGGCCTGGTCCAAGCCCGAGCCGCTGGTGCCGCGGCGCTGGCGGCTCGAGGCGCGCGAGCGCGTCGCCGCCGACGGCTCGGTGGTGGTGCCGCTCGACGAGGCCGGCGTGCGCGAGGCCGCCGCCTTCCTCCTCGCCGAGGGCGTCGAGTCCGTCGCGGTCGCCTTCATCAACAGCTACGCCAACGAAGCGCACGAGCGCCGCGCCGCCGCGATCCTGCGCGAGGCCGCGCCGGGGCTGCTGGTCACCGCGTCGTGCGAGGTGATGGCGGAGATCCAGGAATACGAGCGCACCAGCACCGCGGTCGTGAACGCCTACATCCTGCCGGCGATGCGCGGCTACCTCTCGCGCCTCGCCGAGCGCCTCGCGGCGATCGGCGTCGGCGCGCCGGTGCAGGTGATGGCGTCGAATGGCGGCATGGTCGGCCTCGCCGCGGCGCGCGAGCGCCCGGTCTTCGCGGTGGGCTCGGGCCCGGCGGGCGGGGTCGCGGGCGCGGCCAGGCTCGGGCCGGCCATCTCGACGCCCGACCTCATCGTCTTCGACATGGGCGGCACGACCGCCAAGGCGGCGATCGTCGAGGGCGGCCAGCCCTCGCTCGTCACCGAGTACGAGTTCCGCGACGGCATCAGCACGCCCTCGCGCTTCACCAAGGGCGCCGGCTACATGCTGAAGGTCCCGGCGATCGACATCGCCGAGGTCGGCTCGGGCGGCGGCTCGCTCGCGCGCATCGACGCCGGCGGCCTCCTCGTCGTGGGCCCGCAGAGCGCGGGCGGCGATCCCGGTCCTGCCTGCTATGGCCGCGGCACCGAGCTGCCGACCGTGACCGACGCCAACATGGTGCTGGGCTACCTCAACCCCGAGGCGCTGGCCGGCGGCTCGCTGCGCGTCGACGCCGCGCTGTCGCGCCGCGCGGTGGAGGCGCATGTCGCGCGCCCGCTCGGCCTCGGGCTCGAGGAGGCCGCGCACGGCATCCGCCAGGTCGCGAACGTCAACATGGCGCGCGCCATCCGCGCGGTGACGGTCGAGCGTGGCAAGGACCCGCGCGACCTCGCGCTGATGGCCTTCGGCGGCGGCGGCCCGCTGCATGCCGTCGACGTCGCGCGGCTGCTGGGCATGCGCCGCGTGCTGGTCAGCCCGGTCTCCGGCGTCTTCTCCGCCGCCGGCATGCTCGCCGCGGAGGCCGTGCACGAGTTCGTGCGCCCGATGCTGGTGCCGCTCGACGCCGGCGACCCGGCAGTCGTCGCCGCCGGCTTCGCCGCGATGGAGGCGGAGGGCCAGGCCGCGCTGGCGGGCGAGGGCTACGACCGCGCCGCGATCCGCCTGCGCCTCGCCGCCGACCTGCGCTACCTCGGCCAGTCCTCGCAGCTCACGGTGCCGGTGCCGGGGGACGGCTTCGCGCGCGACGACATGGCGGGGCGCTTCGAGCGCCTCTACCGCGACACCTTCGGCTACGTGGCCGAGGGCGAGCCGGTGGAACTGGTCAACCTGCGCCTCTCCGCCATCGGCGTCGCGCAGAGCCGCATCGACTTCGCGCGGCTCGCGCTCGACCCGCGCGCGCTGGCTGGCGCGCATGGCGAGCGGCGCGTGTCCTTCGCGCGCGGCGCCGCGCCCGTCCTCGCGCGGCTCGTGCCGCGCGCGGCGCTGGCCGATGGCCCGGTGCATGGCCCGGCCATCGTGGAGAGCTACGACACGACGATCGTCGTGCCCCCCGGCTGCGTCGCGCGCGCGGCCGCCGCGGGCTGCGTCGAGATCGAGATGGGAGACGACGATGCCTGAGGCCGGCGCGCCGCCTGGCGACCCGATCGCCTTCGCGGTGATCAAGAACGCGATGGACGCGATCGTCGACGAGGTCGCGTGGACGGTGATCCGCACCGCGCGCTCGGAGATCGTCAAGGACGTGATGGACTACTCGGCCGCGATCTGCGACGCGCGCGGCGAGATGGTCGCGCAGGCCAAGACCATCGCCCAGCACCTCGGCGCGATCCCCGAGGCGATGCAGGCCGTGCAGGCGCGCTGGAACGGCCGCCTCGCGCCGGGCGACGCGGTGATCATGAACGACCCGTACTCGGGCGGCATGCACCTGCCGGACATCTTCATGTTCTTCCCGGTCTTCGCCGGCGCGGAGATCCTCGCCTGGACCGTGGTGATCTGCCACCACACCGACATGGGCGGGCGCGTGCCCGGCTCGAACGCCGCGGACAGCACCGAGATCTTCCAGGAAGGCCTGCGCATCCCGCCGCTCAAGCTCTTCCATGCCGGGCGCATGGACGAGACGCTCGAGGCGATGATCGGGCTCAACGTCCGCGTCCCCGACCGCGTGCTCGGCGACTTGCGCGCGCAATACGCGGCCTGCCAGGTCGGCGCGCGCGAGATCGGCAGGCTGGTCGAGCGCCACGGCGCCGACGGGCTGCGCGGCCACCTCGCGGCGCTGCTCGACTACGCCGAGCGCATGGCGCGCGCCGAGATCGCGACCTGGCCCAGGGGCACCTACCGCTTCGTCGACCACGTCGACAGCGACGGGCTCTCCGACGCGCCGGTGCCGCTATGCGTCGCCATCACGGTGCGCGAGGGCGGCTCGCTGCTGGTCGACTGGGCCGGCACCTCGCCGCAGGTGCGCGCGGCGATCAACTCGACGCTGTCCTTCACCAAGTCCAACGCCTTCCTCAGCGTGCGCTGCGCGCTGCGCGGCGACATCCCGAACAACGCCGGCGTGTTCCGCTGCATCGAGGTGACCGCGCCGGAGGGCAGCGTCCTCAACCCCGTCTCGCCCGCGCCGGTCGCCGCGCGCGCGCTGACCGGCTACCGCGTGATGGACGCGATGTTCGGCGCGCTGGCGCAGGTCGTGCCCGGCCTCATGCCGGCGGCGGGCGAGGGCGGCAACACGGTCGTGTGCCTTGGCGGCCGCCATCCCGACAACCGCCCCTTCATCGTGGTCGACATGATCAGCGGCTGCTGGGGCGGCCGGCCGGACCAGGACGGGATCGAGGCGATCACCAATCCCTCGCAGAACCTCTCCAACACGCCGGTCGAGGTGCTCGAGCGCCAGCATCCCGTGCGCATCGAGGAATACGCCCTCGTCCCGGACAGCGGCGGGCCCGGCCGCTTCCGCGGCGGCATGGGCCTGTCGCGCAGCTACAGGCTGCTGGCCTCCGAGGCGGTGCTCCAGTTGCGCGCCGACCGCGTGCGCTTCGCGCCCTGGGGCCTCGATGGCGGCGGCGAGGGCGGGCGCAGCGGCAACTGGCTCGGCGAGGGCGAGGCGCGCCGCGCGCTGCCTGGCAAGGTCACGATGACGATGCGCCGCGGCGAGCTGCTGCTGCACCACCAGGCCGGCGGCGGGGGCCATGGCGACCCGCTGGCGCGCGACCCGCACGCGGTGGCGCGCGACGTCTGGAACGGCAAGGTCGGCGTGCAGGCCGCGCGCGACGCCTATGGCGTCGTGGTCGCGGGTCCCGGCGCGCGGCTCGACGAAGAAGCGACGGCGCAGCTGCGCGCGGAGATGGCAGTCAACCGGCCGTGACACGGCCATGCAGGGGAGGAAGACGCAGATGAAGGCAGGCAACGCAATCACGCGCCGCGCGGCGATCGCGGCGGGTTCGGCGATCCTCGCGGCGCCCGGCGTGGCGCGCGCGCAGGAGGAGAAGCTCTCGGTGCGCCTCGACTTCTCGCCCTGGGGCGTGCAGGCGGCGATGCACCTCGCCGAGACACGCGGCTGGTTCCGCGAGGCCGGCCTCGCGGTCGACGTGCAGGACGGCCGCGGCAGCGGCAACACGCTGCAGCTCGTCAACGCCGGCCAGGCCGACGTGGGCCAGATCCAGGTCGGGCTGGTGGCGCAGGCGCGCGAGCAGGGTGCCACGCTGCGCGCCTTCGCGGGCTTCGGGCGGCGCACCGACCTCTCGGTGCTCGTCGACCGCGACAGCCCGATCCAGCGCGTGCAGGACTTCCGCGGCAAGAGCATCGTCGTCTTCGCCGCGAGCCCCTGGGCGCCGTTCATCGACGCCTGGCTGCGCGCGGGCGGCCTCGACCGCACGAGCGTCAACGTGATGTTCGTCGATCCCGCAGCGCTCTGGGGCACCTACACCGCCAAGCGCGCCGACGGGCTGATGTCGACCACGCCCTCGGCCCTGCCGGTGGCGGAGAAGCCGCGGCCGAGCAAGGCCATCCAGGCCGACGACGCGGGCGTCGCCTTCCCGAGCTACGGCCTCGTCGCGACCGACGCGACGCTGCGCGCGCGCGGGCCGGCGCTGAAGCGCCTCGTCGCCACGCAGCAGCGCGCCTGGGTGCATCTCGCCGCCAATCCCGACGACGGGGTCGAGGCGATGATCCGCCAGCGCCCCGACGCCAAGCTCGACCGCGACGTGCTGCGCGCGCAGATCCGCCTGACGATCGAGTTCTTCGACACGCCTGCGACGAAGGGCCGGGCGATCGGCTGGCAGGCGGAGCAGGACTGGACGGCCGCGCTGCGCGCGCTCGAGGCGGCGGGCGCGATCAAGGCGGGCTGGAAGGCCGGCGACTACTTCACCAACGACCTCGTCGGCTGACGCCGTCGCGATGGCGGCCTGCGTCGAGATCCGCGGGGCGGGCAGGACCTACGCCTCGGAGCGCGGCCCGGTGGTCGCGCTCCGGGGCGTCGACCTCGACGTGCGCGAGGGCGAGTTCCTCGCGCTGCTCGGGCCCTCGGGCTGCGGCAAGAGCACGCTGCTGCGCTGCATCGCCGGCCTCGACCGCGCGAGCGAGGGCGAGGTCCGCCTGCGCGGCCGCCCGGTCGAGGAGCCGCCCGAGGGGCTCGGCATGGTCTTCCAGCGCGACGTGCTGGTGGACTGGCGCAGCATCCGCGACAACGTGCTGCTCGCCGCGGAGTTCCAGGGCCTGGCGCGGCGCGACCATGCCGCGCGCGCCGACGCGCTGCTCGCGCGCTTCGGCCTCGGCGCCTTCGCCGACCGCAGGCCGTGGGAGCTGTCCGGCGGCATGCGCCAGCGCGCCGCGATCTGCCGCGCGCTCCTCTGCGAGCCGGCGATCCTGCTGATGGACGAGCCCTTCGGCGCGCTGGACGCCATGACGCGCGACGACCTCAACGTCGAGCTCGCGCGCATCCAGCAGGATGGCGGGCGCACCGTCGTCTTCGTCACGCACTCGATCCCCGAGGCCGTCTACCTCGCCGACCGCGTCGCGGTGATGTCGCCGGGCCCGGGCCGCGTCGTCGAGGTGATCGACGTCGACCTTCCACGCCCGCGCCCGCTCGCGCTGCGCGAATCGCCCGAGTTCGCGCGCCACGTGCGCGCCATCCGCGCCCTGTTCGCGCGGCTCGGCGTCGCGAAGGACTAGGCCATGGCCGGGAGCCGCGCCGAGGCCGGACAGGGGATCCTCGCCACGCTCGGCGTGCTCGCCGGGCTGCTGCTGCTCTGGGAGGTCGCGGTGCGCGTGCTGGCGCCGCCGCCGATCCTGCTGCCGGCGCCCTCGGCGATCGCCGTCGAGCTCGCCGACGCGCCGCGCTACTTCCTGCGCCACGCCGCCTTCACGCTCTGGACCACGCTCGCCGGCTTCGCGCTGTCGGTCGTGCTCGGCGTCGCGCTGGCGGTCGCGATCGTCGCCTCGCGCTGGGCCGATCGCGTCGTCACCACGATCCTCGTCGTGCTGAACTCGCTGCCCAAGGTCGCGCTCGCGCCGCTCTTCGTGATCTGGATGGGCACCGGCGCCGAGCCGAAGATCGCCATCGCGGTGATGCTCGCCATCTTCTCGATCGTCGCCGACGTCGCGCTGGGCCTGCGCTCGGTCGACCCGGAGGCGATCGCGCTGGCGCGCGTCCACCGCGCGGGCGCGTGGCGGATCCTGTGGAAGCTGCGCCTGCCCAACGCGCTGCCCGCGCTGTTCGTCGGCATGAAGGTCTCGATCAGCTTCGCGCTGGTCGGCGCCATCGTCGGCGAGTTCGTCGGCGGCTCCTCGGGCCTCGGCCACGTCATCCTGGTGGCGCAGGGCCAGTTCGACACCGTGCGCGTCTTCGCCGCGCTGGTCGTGCTCGGCGTCGTCGGTACCCTGCTCTTCTACCTCGTCGAGTTCGCCGAGCGCCTCGCCATCCCCTGGCACGTCTCCCAGCGCTGAGGCCGCCAGGCGCCGAGGCCCTTCAGCGCGGGCCGGCGACGGGCCCGTCCCCGGCCACGGTGGTGCGCCGCGCGACGCGGCGGAAGCGCGTCGCGTCGTAGGGCCGGCCGCGATGCAGCAGGCAGCGATTGTCCCAGACCATCAGGTCGCCCGCGCGCCAGCGATGGCGCAGGCAGAAGCCCGGCTGCGAGACATGGCGCACCAGCTCGGCGTGCAGCGCGCGGCCCTCCTCGAGGCCGAGCCCGGAGACCTCGGCGCCAGTGTTCGCCGTCATGAACAGCGAGCGGCGCCCGCCGCGGTCCGGATGCACGCGCACCAGCGGGTGGCTCGCGGGCGGGAAGGCCTCCCGCACGGCGGGGTCGAGGGGCGGCAGCGCGGGGAAGAGGCGCTGGTCGAAGCCGTAGTCGTGCACCATGTGCAGCGCCTTGATGCGCCGTCGCGTCGCGTCGGGCAGCGCCTCGTAGGCGAGGAACATGTCCGAGAACTCGGTCTCGCCCCCCTCGGCCTCGCCGGGCAGCGCCTCGATCGCGTGGAGCAGGGAGCAACGGGACGGCACGAAGCGGTAGGAGCTGTCCGTGTGCCAGAGCTCGTTGAGCTTCTGCGCCACGAGGCGGGGGTCGTCGGGCGCCATCGTGCCGCCCTCGGGCGCGACGTTGGCGACGTTGTAGAAGGTCGCGCGCGCGCGCGTCTTGCGCTGCTCGGGGAAGGTCTCGAGCGGGCCGAAGCAGGCGGAGACCTCGAGCTGGCGCTCCTCGTCGATGACCTCGCCGCGCACGCACAGGAAGTGGTGGCGCTGCAGCGTATCGCGCAGCCAGGCGGCGACGGGCGCCGCGACGGGGCGGCGGAGGTCGAGGCCGACGACCTCCGCGCCGAAGGAGGGGCCTAGCGCGCGCAGCGCGACGCCGGCGGGAAGGACGGGCATTTCCATCGCGTGATCCTCGCTGGGGGCGCGCGAGGCTAGCGCCGGCGCGCGCGCGCACCAACCGCCGCGAGCCGTGTTCCGCCGCGGCCTTTTCCCTGTAGGATCGCGGTCCCGACCATTCCCGAGGGGAGACGAAACGTGAAGCTGGTTCGCTTTG
>VGDA01000114.1 GCA_016869915.1 Alphaproteobacteria bacterium | reverse complement strand
CGACTGGTTCGCGGGCCTGCCCGAGGCGCAGGCACGCGGCTACAAGCCCGGCCGCTTCTCGTTCAACGTGAAGGGCGGGCGCTGCGAGACCTGCCAGGGCGACGGCGTGATCAAGATCGAGATGCATTTCCTGCCCGACGTCTACGTCACCTGCGATGCCTGCCACGGCAAGCGCTACAACCGGGAGACGCTCGAGGTCGCCTTCAAGGGCAAGTCGATCGCGGACGTTCTGGAGATGACCGTCGACGAGGCCGCGGAGTTCTTCCAGGCCGTGCCCGCGATCCGCGAGAAGATGCAGACGCTGCAGCGCGTCGGCCTCGGCTACATCCATGTCGGCCAGCAGGCGACGACGCTCTCGGGCGGCGAGGCGCAGCGCGTCAAGCTCGCGAAGGAGCTGTCGCGGCGCGCGACGGGCCGCACGATGTACATCCTCGACGAGCCGACGACCGGCCTGCATGTCGCCGACGTCGACAAGCTGCTCGAGGTCCTGCACGCCCTCGTCGAGGGCGGCAACACCGTGGTGGTGATCGAGCACAACCTCGAGGTCATCAAGACGGCCGACCACGTCGTCGATCTCGGGCCCGAGGGCGGCGACAAGGGCGGGCGCGTCGTCGCCTCCGGCACGCCCGAGGACGTCGTGCGCGTGCGCGAGAGCCATACCGGCCGCTACCTCGCGCCGTATCTCTCGAAGCGCCGCGCCGCGCCGCCCGCGCGCAAGGCGACGTGACGCCCGCCCCTCGCCGCCTCGCCCTGGCCGCGCTGCTGGCCTTCCTGCCGGCCCATGCGCCGGCCGGCGAGGAGTATCCGGACTGCGCGCCGCTGGCCGCCGTGCTCGACCAGGCGCCATCGCGCTTCGCCGCGCTGGCAGGACCCGAATACTCGACGCGCTTCGACGCGCGGCGGGCGAAGACCACGCTGCCCGGCTTCGATTCCTGCTGGGTCGACGACGTGACGAGGTCATTCTGGTGCCTGCGCCAGTCGTCGAGCCCGGCCGAGGCGGGGAAGGAGGCTGCGGCGCAGGCGGAGCGCGTGGAGCGCTGCTGGCCCGGCGTGCCGACGCGGCAGGACATCGAGCGCGGCGACAACGGGGTGACGCGGCTGGTGCAGGACTGGATGGTCCGCGGCGGGACGCGCCTGCGTCTCGTCCAGCGCAAGCCAACCGCCGGGGCGGGCCTCAGCTCGGTCTTCCTCTACCTGTACTGAGCGCCGGCGGGCCGGCCATTCACATCGGCTGCCGGGCGCGCCACTCCGCGACCTTCTCGCCGGCCTCTGCCATGTCGGACGGCGTCAGCTTCTTGGCGAGCTCGCCCTTGAGGCGCGTCGCCGCCATCCGCGTGTCGCCCTCCGCGCGCTGCTCCGCGAAGCTCGCGGCGGCATAGGCGTCGACCAGGTCGGCGCGGCGCGCGTCCGCTGCGTCGTTGACCTCCTGCGCGCGGCGGACGAGCGCGAGCGGCTCGCCCGCGGCGAGCGCCTTCTCGTTCCAGGCCTTCGCCGCCTCGGGGTCGGCGGAGGCGCCCACGCCGTCGCGCAGGCGCTCGGAGAGCAGCGCCTGGGCGCGGGTGTCGCCGAGCTCGGCAGCGTGGCGCACCCACTGCGTGGCGCGCTCGCGGTTGCGCGGCAGCTCCAGCCCCTCGTCGTGGAGCCGCGCAAGGCTCATCATCGACGGCGTGTGGCCGCCGACGGCGGCGCGCTCGAGCCACTGGATTGAGCGCTTGCGGTCGACCGGGACGCCGTCGCCCATGGCATAGGCCTGGGCGAGCGCGAACTGGGATTCGCCGTGGCCGCGCGCCGCGGCGAGGGAGAACCAGCGCGCGGATTCCGCCAGGTTCCGCGTCACCGGTCCTAGGCCATGGAAAGACATCAGGCCGAGCATGTACTGCGCCCGGGGGTCGCCGGCATGCGCGGCGGGCAGGCCCACGAGATACGCTGACGAGAAATTGCCCCGGCGGAAATAGGCATCCGCGAGTTCGTAGCCGCGCGTGGAGGCGGGCTCCGCGAGGGCCGGCGCCGCCGTCGCGGCGCACAGCCCCGCGATGACGAGGGCTTTCAGGTTCATCGGCGCGGAGGATCGCGCCGCGCCGCGAAGAAAGCGTTAACCGCGTCGCGCCGGCCGAGGCCGCTTGGCGACCCGCTTCGGCGCGCGCTTGGCGGGCTTGCGCGCGGTCCGCGCGGCGCGGACGGGGGCCGCGGCGAGCGCCTCGATCTCGATCAGGTACTCGGGCGCCGCGAGCGCGGCCACCACGAGCAGGGTCGAGGCCGGTCGGTGCTCGCCGAGATGGCGCAGGCGCACCGCCCTGCTCTCGCCGACATGGGCGGCATCGACGAGGAAGGTGTTCACGCGCACGAGGTCGCCGATCCCCATCCCGGCCGCGGCGAGGATCGCCTCGATGTTGCGCCAGACATTCTCAGCCTGATCGGCGATGCCCGCGGGCAGCTTGCCGTCCGGCGACAGGCCCACCTGCCCGCTGACATGGAGCTGGCGCATGCCGGGCGACGTCTCGACGCCATGGGTGTAGCGCCCGATCGGCGCGGCGATCGAAGCGGGGTTCAGGTATCGGACCATCTCGGCCTCCTCCGTTCCAGGTGCGGCGCGGCCACGGGCGGCGCCATCGTCGTTGCCGCGGCGCGCCGCGCTGCCCTATCTAGCTCCCCCATGACCTCTCCTGTCCACGTCGTCGGCGGTGGCCTCGCCGGATCCGAGGCCGCCTGGCAGCTCGCCAGCCGCGGCGTGCCCGTCGTCCTGCACGAGATGCGCCCGGTACGGACGACCGACGCCCACGCGACCTCGGACCTCGCGGAGCTCGTCTGCTCGAACTCCCTGCGATCCGACGACGCGGAGACGAGCGCCGTCGGCCTGCTCCACGCCGAGCTCCGCCGCGGCGCCTCGATCGTCATGCGCGCCGCCGACGCGAACCAGGTCCCGGCGGGCTCGGCGCTGGCCGTCGACCGCACCGGCTTCGCCGCCGCGATCACGCGCGAGCTCGAGGCGCATCCGCTGGTCGATATCCACCGCGAGGAGGTCGCGGGCCTGCCGCCGGCGTCCTGGGACAGCGTCATCCTCGCGACCGGGCCGCTCACGTCCCCTGCCCTCGCCGCGGCGATCGGATCGCTGACCGGGCAGGATTCGCTGGCCTTCTTCGACGCGATCGCGCCGATCGTCCATCGCGACAGCATCGACTTCGACGTCGCGTGGATGCAGTCGCGCTGGGACAAGCCGGGGCCGTCGGGCGACCGCGCGGCCTACGTGAACTGCCCGATGGAGAAGGACGAGTACCGCGCCTTCGTCGCCGCGCTGGTCGATGGCGAGAAGACGGAATTCAAGGAGTGGGAACGCGACACGCCCTATTTCGAGGGCTGCCTGCCGATCGAGGTGATGGCCGCGCGCGGGCCGGACACGCTGCGCTTCGGGCCGATGAAGCCCGTGGGCCTGGTCGACCCGCGCAGCGGCCGCCGGCCCTTTGCCGTCGTGCAGCTGCGCCAGGACAACGCGCTGGGCACGCTCTATAACATCGTCGGGTTCCAGACGAAGCTGAAGCATGCCGAGCAGGTGCGCGTGTTCCGGACCGTGCCGGGCCTCGGCCGCGCCGAGTTCGCGCGGCTCGGCGGGCTGCATCGCAACACCTTCATCAATTCGCCGCGGCTCCTCGACGGCACGTTGCGCCTGCGCGCCCAGCCGCGCCTGCGCTTCGCCGGCCAGGTGACGGGCGTCGAGGGCTATGTCGAGAGCGCCGCGATCGGCATGCTCGCCGGCATCTTCGCCGCCGCGGAGCGCGCGGGGCGCGACCCCGCGCCGCCACCGCCGACCACGGCGCTCGGCGCCCTGCTCGGGCACGTGACCGGCGGCGCGGACAGCGCGACCTTCCAGCCGATGAACTGCAATTTCGGCCTCTTCCCGCCGCTGCCGGAGGACGCCGACGTCGACGCGAAGGGCCGCCCGCGCATCCGGGGCACCGACCGTCGCAGGCTCGTGACGGGGCGCGCGCTGCGCGAGGTCGACGCCTGGTTCTCCGCCGGGGCCTGACCGGCCCGGGTCACCAGGTCCCGAGCAGCCGCGCGATCGCAAGGCGCATGGGAGCGAGCGGCGCGGGCGCCGCGACGCGCGGGTCGAAGACGTCGTGCCCCGCGGCCGCCAGCGTCGCGAGGTGCATGCGGCCGAGCACGCGCAGCCCCGAGACGGCGTAGCCGTCGCGCGGCAAGCGCCGCCGCCCGACGGAGGCGAAGCCCGCCTCGGCCGCATGCGCGACCTCCCGGGCGAGCGCGACGCCCTTGCGCCCGGCGCGACCGGCGAACCAGGCCTCGTGGTCGATGCCCGCGCGCGCGAACCCGGCGGACGGCAGGGGGCAGCGGCGCGTCGCCGCGAGATGCGGCGTGGCGCGAAGCAATCCCACGAGCGCCCAGGCGGTGCCCATCCGGCGCGCGGCATCGATGGCCGCGGGCGAGGAGCCGGTCGCCGATGTGCGCAGCATCGCCTCCGCGAGGCCGCCCGAGCTGCGCTCCGCGTAGGCGAAGAGCTCCCCGATGTCCGCGAAGGGCCAGTCCTCGATGTCCTTCTCGCGGGCATCCAACATGGCGCCGAGGATCGGCTCCAGCGCCGGGTCGCGCGCCAGCGTCGCGACGAGCGCGCGGCAGACGGGATGCGCGCGCGGCGCGCCCGCCTTCGCCTCGGAGAGGGCATCGCGCCACCATTGGAGCCGGACCAGCGCCATGTGCGGCTCGCGCGCCAGCTCGCGGACCCGGCCGAGCTCGGTCGCGAAGGCGACGAGGGCAAGCAGCGCGGGCCGGGCCGCCGCGGGCGCGAAGAGCGTGCACAGCCAGCGCTCCCGGTCGAAGCGCCGGGCGATGTCCTCGCAATAGCGAATCTCGTCGCCGCCCATCACTCCGGGCTATATAGCCGTTCCGACCGACATGGCCATCGCCACTCCGGACAGGATCGACGCCGCGCGCGCTGGGGAGAACTTCCCGGTCGCCTCGCGCCTCGTCGTGCCGGCGCTGCGCCACGCGGTCCTCGCCTTCTATCGCGTCGCGCGCGGCGCCGACGACGTCGCGGACGATCCGTCCCTCTTGCCGGAGGCGAAGTCCGTGCGACTCGCCGAGCTCGACGCCTTGCTGTCCGGCGCGGCCGAGCCCGGGCACGCCGAAGCGCTGGGCGCGGATTGCGTCGCGCTGCGTCGCACCTGCGCGCTCCATGCCGTCGATGTGCGGCATGCACGCCACCTGCTCCAGGCCTTCCAGGCCGACGCCGCTTCGCGCGGCTGCCGGGGCTGGAGCGACCTCCTCGCCTACTGCCGCTACTCCGCCGTGCCCGTCGGGCGCTTCCTCCTGGACCTGCACGGCGAGGGAAAGGACGCGCGCGAGGCATCCGACCGGCTGTGCACGGCGCTGCAGGTCCTCAACCACCTGCAGGATTGCGGCGCCGACTGGACGCGCCTGCGACGCTGCTACCTGCCGCTGGACTGGCTCGCCGCAGAGGGTGCCTCCACCGCGGACCTCGGGGCGAGGTCGTGCTCCCCCGCGCTGCGACGGGTGATCGATCGCGTCCTCGACGCGACGGACGTGCTGCTCGGGCAGTCTTCGGCGCTTCCCGCGCATCTCGCCTCCGCGGGCCTCGCGCGCGAGGCCGCCGGCATCCTCGCCCTCGCGCGGGACCTCGCGCGCCGCCTGCGCGCGGGCGACCCGCTCGCGACGCGCGTCGCCGCTGGCCGAGCGGCTAAGGCCCTGATCTTCATCTTCGCCGCGATCCGCGCCCGGCCCGTCGGGCCGCGATCCAGCTTCGCCCTCGCGCTGCGCCTCCTGCCGCGCGCGGCGCGGCCGGCCGGCGCGGCGATCTACGCGCTCGCGCGCAGGCTCGACGACATCGCCGACGGCCCGGCGCCGGAGGCTGCTCGGCGCGCGGCGCTCGCCCTTTGGCGCGAGGAGATCCGCGCCGCCGCCGGGGGAAGCGCGGTCGAGCCGCTCGCGATCGACATCGGTCGCCACGCCGGCGCCTTGCCGCTGGAGGAATTCGACAGGCTCGTCGACGGCCTTGCCTGGGACTGCGCGGGCAGCGCCGCCCGCGCGCCGGACCGCGCGGCATTCCGGATCTATTGCCGCCAGGTCGCCGGATCCATCGGCGTCCTCGTGCTCGCCGCTTGCGGCCATCGCAGCGACGGTGACCGGGACTTCGGCGCCGCGCTCGGCGAGGCGCTGCAGATGGTCAACGTGCTGCGCGACATCGACGAGGACGCGGCGCGCGGGCGCTGCTACCTGCCCGCGGACATCCTGCGCGAGGCGGGGATGGATCCGGCCATCGCGCCCGCCGACATGCTCGTCGATCCGCGCCTCGCCGACGCGCGCGCGATCCTTGCCGCGGAGGCCAGCCGCGCCTTCGCGACAGCGCGCGACCTCGCGCCGTCCGCCCCGGGATCGCGCGTCTTCGCGGTGCGGCTGATGGCCACGACCTACGCGCGCATCCTCGCGCGGCTGCGCGCGGCGCCCGGCCAGCGGCCACGCCTGTCGTCGCGCGACCACGCCGCGGCCCTGCTCGCGGCCGCGCGGCGGGCCTTCTGAGATGGCGTTCCATGTCGTGGGCGGCGGCCTTGCCGGATTGTCGGCTTCGGTCGCCCTCGCCTGCGCGCCGGGCACGCGCGAGATCGTGCTGCACGAGGCCGCGCCGCGCGCGGGCGGACGCTGCCGGTCATGGCACGACGCCGGGCTCGGCGTCGAGATCGACAACGGCACGCACGCGGTGCTGGGCGCCAACGACGCGGCGCTCGCCTACCTCGCGCGCATTGGCGCGTCCGGGCGCGTCGCGTGGCTCGACGCCGGCATCGACTTCCTCGACCTGCGCGATGGCGCGTGCTGGCGGATCGACGGGCCTGTCGACCTCCTGCGCCTCTGGCGCCGCGGCGGGTCCGCCGCCACGGCGGAGATCGCCCTCCTGGCCCGGCTGCTGGCGCCGCGCCGCGACGCGGCAGTCCCAGCCGGTCTCGCCGACGCGACGGGCCTCGGCCGCCTCGCCTGGGATCCGCTCGTCCGCTCGATCATGAACGCGGCGCCGGGACAGGCCGCCGCGGCGCCCTTCGCCGCGGCGCTGCGCCGCGTCCTGCGCGGCGGCCGCGCCGGCATGCGCGTAGGCATCGCGCGGCGCAGCCTCGCGCATTGCCTCGTCGATCCGGCGCTCGACCTCCTCGCGCGGCGCGGCGCCAGCTTGCGCTTTGGCGCACGGCTGCGCTCCGTCGGCATTTCGGGTGGCGTCGCGCGCGCGCTGCGCTTCGACGACGCGGAGGTCGAGCTCGCCGCCGGCGACCAGGCCCTGCTTGCCCTGCCACCGTGGGAACTCGCGCGCTGCGCGCCGGGGCTCGCGCCCGATTGCGCGACGTCGCCGATCGTGAACCTCCACGCGGTCCTCGACGACGGCGCGGACGATGCGCGGGACATCGCGTTCCGCGGCCTGGTTGGCGGAAGGGTGGAATGGGTGCTTCGTCGCGGCCGCGTCGCGAGCGCCACGACCAGCGCGGCTTCCGACATCGCCGGGCTGCCGCGCGACGAGCTTCGCGCGCTGCTCTGGCCCGAGGTCGCGCGCGCGCTCGACCTGCCGGCCGGCGCGAAGCCGCTGCGCTGGCGCGCGGTCGTGGAGCGCCGCGCGACGCCGCTCCAGGACGCATCCTTCGAGGCGCGGCGGCCGGGCATCGCGACCGCGGCGGGCAACCTCCTGCTGGCCGGCGACTGGGTGGTACCTGGCCTCCCCTGCACGATCGAGGCGGCGATCGCCAGCGGCGTGCGCGCCGGGGAAGAGGCCCTTCGCAGGTCCGGGAAAGCCCGAGAGTAATTGCGGGTCTTTGCCGGTTTTGCCATTGTCGCAGGCGAATCATCAACCAATGCGGAGGCGTAGATTCATGGCTGACCTGCTTGCAAAGCTCGGTCTCGACAAGCTGGAGCGCGCGGTGCTCTACGGCATCATCCTCGCCGCCGTGCTTGCCGTCCTGACCGGCTCCATCCACGCATCCCACATCTGGGGCGCCTTCTTCCTGCGATGGCTGCACGTGCTCGCCGGCGTGATGTGGATCGGCCTGCTCTGGTACTTCAACTTCGTCCAGATCCCCTCGATGCCGAAGATCCCGGACGAGCAGAAGCCCGCGGTTTCGAAGGTCATCGCCCCGACGGCGCTCTTCTGGTTCCGCTGGGCGGCGCTCGCCACCGTCGTGACCGGCGTGCTGCTCGCGCTCGCGAACGGCTACCTGGTCGACGCGCTGCTGCTGAAGTCGGGCGCGACCCGCCTGATCGGCATCGGCATGTGGCTCGGGCTGATCATGGCCTTCAACGTCTGGTTCATCATCTGGCCGAACCAGCAGAAGGCGCTGGGCCTCGTCGAGGCATCGGCCGACGAGAAGAAGGCGGCGGCGCGCATCGCGATGCTCACCAGCCGCTTCAACACGATGTTCTCGATCCCCATGCTCTACTTCATGGTCGGGGCTCAGAACCTCGGCGGCTGACGACGGCATTGCCGCAGGCGAGAAAGGCGGGGTCCCCGGACCCCGCCTTTTTTCATGCCCGGAGCCTGGCGTCCCGGGTCGGTCAGGCGGGAAGCAGGGCCGCGGCCACGCGGCGGTTCTCGCCCATCAGGACGTTGAAGGTACGGCAGGCCGCGCCGGTCGCCATGGCCTCGACCCGTATGCCCCTCGCGCGCAGGCCGTCCCGAAGCGCCGCCGGGACGGGCGCCATCCCGGGACCGCATCCCAGCAGCAGCAACTCGATCGTCGGATCGGCGTCCAGCAGGACCCCGAGGGAGGCCGTCGTGGCCTCGGCGAGGCCCGAGGCCGGCCAAGGCCAGGCACCGCGCGCGCAGACCAGCAGCCCGCCATCCACCCTCGCCCCCGCGACGCGGAAGCCGCCACCGCCGTAGGCCTCTATGGCCGGCCGGGCGGAAAATGCAGCTGTCGCCGGGGGGCGTTCATCCATCTGGAGGAGTCCCCGCCCCGCCCGTCAGGGCGTAGGAGCCGCCGCGTCGCCCTGCGCCGGGACCTCGGTGGCCTGGCCGCGGCGCAGCTTGTCCTCGCCGAGCAAGAGCAGTATGGGCGCGGCGATGAAGATCGAGGACGACGTCGCGAGGATGATCCCGAACAGCATCGTCACGGCGAACTCCTCGAGCGCCTCGCCGCCGAAGAGCGCCAGCGGGATCGTCGCGAGGAAGGTCGCCATCGACGTGCCGATGGTGCGCGACAGCGTCTCGTTGATCGACAGG
>VGDA01000113.1 GCA_016869915.1 Alphaproteobacteria bacterium | reverse complement strand
CCACCACGCCGTGCTGCTCGCTAACCACGGGCCGGTCGTCGCGGGCAAGTCGCTCGACGACGCGGTCTACAACGCCGAGGAGCTCGAGGAGACCGCGAAGCTCTTCCTGATGCTGAACGGCAGGTCGACGCGCTTCCTGGACGGCGCGCAGATCGTCGACCTGCAGCGCCGCTTCCCCAGCTGAGGACGCCATGGCCGCCAATCCGCTCGACCCGCAGATCGCCGCCGCCATCGCGCGCGACCTCGCGAGATACGGCCCGCGCGTCAGGCTGCGCGCGGACAACCTCGCGGAGATCCGCGCCGACTTCATGCGCCGCCGGATGGAGCGCGGCATGTCCGGCGGGCCCGCGATGCGCGAGACGCGCGAGGAGGAGGCGGCGCTTCCGGGGCGGCGGATCCGCATGCGCCTGCACGTGCCGGCCAGCGCCCCGCCGACGGGGCCGGCGCTGTTCTACTTCCATGGCGGCGGCTGGGCCTGGGGCAGCATCGACACGCATGACCGCATCATGCGCGAGCTCGCGCAGCGCTCGGGCTGCCGCGTCGTCGGCGTCGACTACCGCAAGGCGCCCGAGCATCCATTCCCGCTGCCCTTCGAGGATTGCCTCGAGGCGACGCGCCACGTGCTCGGCCGCGCGGGCGAGTTCGGCATCGACCCCTCGCGCTTCGCGCTGGGCGGCGATTCCGCTGGCGCCAGCCTCGCGCTCGCGGCCGGCCTCGTGCTCGCGGCGGAAGGGCGCGTCCCGGCGACGCTGCTGCTCTACTACGGGACCTTCGACTGCCACCTCGGCACGGCGTCCTACGCGGCGGATTTCGGCGATGGCCGCTTCGGCCTGTCGCGCGCGGACATGGCGCTGTTTCTCGGCTGGTATCTCGGCGGCGATGGCACGAGCACCGATCCGCGCGCCGTGCCGCTGAAGGGCGAGCTGTCCTCGCTGCGCCGCGCCTTCCTCCTGGGGTGCGGCCTGGATCCGCTGCGCGACGACAACAGGCGCCTTGGCGCTGCGCTCGCCGGCGCCGGCGTGCGCTTCGACTTCCGCGAGCTGCCCGATGCCTGCCACGGCTTCCTGTTCATGGCCGAGGACGTCGCCGCGTCGCGCGCCGCGCTCGCGGCCGGCGCCGCGCATCTTGCCGCCGCCGTCGCTCCTCTGGGCTGAGCCGCGTCAGTCCAGTCCGGCGAGGTGGCAGGCCGCCTGCCGGCCCGCCGCGCCGCGCAGTTCGGGCCTCGCCTCGCGGCAGCGCGGCTCGGCGACCGGGCAGCGCGGGTGGAAATGGCAGCCGGGCGGCGGGGCGAGCGGGGAGGGGATCTCGCCGGAGATCGGCCTGAAGTCGCCATCCGCCGCGCCCTCGCGCCGCAGCCGCGGCACGCTCTCGAGCAGGGCCTTCGTGTAGGGATGGCGCGGCGCGGAGAAGATCTCCGCGGTCGGGCCCGTCTCCACGACGCGGCCCAGGTACATGATCGCGACGCGGTCGCTCACGTGGCGCACGACGCCGAGGTCGTGGCTGATGAACAGGCAGGTCAGGCCGAGGTCGCGGCGCAGCTCTATGAAGAGGTTGAGGACTTGCGCCTGGATCGAGACGTCGAGCGACGCCACGGGCTCGTCGCAGACCAGCAGGTCCGGCTGCATCGCGAGCGCGCGGGCGATCGCAACGCGCTGGCGCTGCCCGCCGGAGAACTGGTGCGGGTAGCGGCTGGCGAAGGACGGATCGAGGCCGACGCGCCCGAGCCACCCGGCGACATAGGCCGCCGCGCCGGCGCGCGAGACCAGCCCGTGCGCGAGCGGTCCCTCGGCGACGATGTCCGCGACGCGCATGCGCGGGTTGAGCGACGCGAAGGGATCCTGGAAGACCATCTGCACGCGCGTCGTCGCCTTGCGCGGCCGCGCGCCACCGCTCATCAGCGGCGTGCCGGCGAGCGACGCCGTTCCGGTGGTCGGCGCGTGGATGCCCGCCGCGATGCGCCCGAGAGTGGACTTTCCGCAGCCGGATTCACCGACCAGCGCCAGGGTCTCGCGTGGCGCGATCGAAAGGCTGACGTCGTCGACGGCGTGCACGACCTGGCCGGCTGGGGCGGCGCCCAGCGCCTCGGCGACGCGCTCGCCGAGATTGGGGCGGCGCTCGAAGCGCTTCGATACCCCCGAGAGCTCCAGCAGTCGCGCGCTCACGGCGTGGGCTCCAGCGCGTGGTGGCAGCGCACGGCGCCGTCGCCGAGCGCGCGCAGCCCGGGCATCTCGCCGCAGGCCGCGCTGGCGCGCGCGCAGCGCTCGCGGAAGCTGCAGCCCGGCGGCAGGCGCAGCAGCGACGGCGTCGAGCCCGGGATCTGCGCGAGCATCGCCCCGGGCTGCGCCTCGCCGGGCACGGAGTCGAGCAGGCCGCGCGTGTAGGGATGGCGCGGCCGGGCGAGGACCTCGCGCGCAGGCCCCGTCTCCACGATGCGGCCCGCGTACATCACCGCGATGTCGTCGGCGAGGTTTGAGACCACCGCGAGGTCGTGCGTGATCCAGACCAGCGCCACGCCCGTCTCGCGCGCGAGGCGCCGCATCTCGTGCAGGATCTGGCCCTGGATCGACACGTCGAGCGCGGTGGTCGGCTCGTCGGCGATGATCAGGTCGGGCCTGTGCAGCAGCGCGATGGCGATCGCCACGCGCTGGCGCATGCCGCCGGAAAGCTGGTGCGGGTAGGCGTCGAGCCGTTCCTCCGGGCTCGGGATGCCGACGAGGCCGAGGAGGTCGCGCGACCTCGTGCGGGCCTCGGCGCGCGAGGCGTCCTGGTGCGCGCGCAGCGCGAGCGCCATCTGCTCGCCCACCGAGAGCACGGGGTTGAGCGTCATCATCGGGTCCTGGAAGACCATCGCGATGCGCCGCCCGCGCAGGCGCCGCAATCCCTCACGGTCCATGCCGACCAGTTCCTGCCCGTCGAAGCGCACCGAGCCGCCGACGATGCGGCCCGGCGGGTCGACGAGGCCGAGGATCGAGAAGCCGGTCACCGTCTTGCCCGAGCCGGACTCGCCGACGAGGCCGAGGATGCGGCCGCGATCGACGGCGAGGTCGATGCCGTCGACGGCGGGAAGGTTCCCGGCGCGGGTCGTGAAATGCGTGCGCAGGCCGCGTATCTCGAGCAGGCGCGCGCTCATCGCCTGAGCCTCGGGTTGAATTGGTCGCGCAGCTGGTCGCCGACGACGTTGATGGCGACGATCAGGACGATGAGCGCGACGCCCGGGTAGACGGAGATCCAGGTGCGGCCGCTCATCATGTACTGGAAGCCGTTGGCGATCAGCATGCCGAGCGACGGCTCGGTCGGCGGCAGGCCGAGCCCGAGGAAGGACAGCGTCGCTTCCAGCGCGATGGCGTTGGCCACCTGCACCGTGCCGACGACGATCAGCGGCGGCAGGCAGTTCGGCAGGAGATGGCGCAGGACGACGCTGCTCGCGCGCAGCGGCGTCGCGCGCGCGGCCTCGACATAGTCCTTCTGCCGCTCGGCGGTCGCCGCGCCATAGGCGGTGCGCGCGAAATAGGCGTATTGCGCCGCGACCAGCGCGATGACGAGCGGCACGCGGCCCTGGCCCAGCACGGCGACGAGCACGAGGGCGAGCAGGATCGCGGGGAAGGAGAGCTGGAGGTCGACGACGCGCATGATCGCCTGCTCGACGCGGCTCGACGACACCGCCGCGACGACGCCGAGCCCGGCGCCGATCGCCATCGAGATCGCGCCGGCCGCGATGCCCATCTGCAGCGAGATGCGCAGGCCGTAGAGGATCGCGGAGTAGAGGTCGCGGCCCTGCGCGTCCGTGCCCAGCCAGTGCGCGTAGCCGCCCGTGCCGACATGGCCGGGCGGTCGGCGCGCGTCCATCAGGTCGAGGTTCGCGAGGTCGTAGGGATCCTGCGGCGTGATGAGCGGCGCGCCGAGCGCGGCCGCGACGACGAGCACGACGACGAGGAGTGCGACGACCGCCAGCCTGTTCTCCGCGTACTCGGACCAGAAGGCCTTCATCACGCGCGCACGGCGCGCCGCAGGCGCGGGTCGAGGGCCGCGTAGGCGAGGTCCACGACGAGGTTGATGGTCACGAACATGAAGGCGACGAGCACGAGGTAGCCGACCATCACGGGGCGGTCGAGCGAGGTGATCGAGTCGATGATCAGCTTGCCGACGCCCGGCCAGGAGAAGATCGTCTCCGTCACCACCGCGAAGGCGAGGGTGGAGCCGAACTCGAGGCCGAACACGGTGACCAGCGGGATCGCGATCAGGCGCAGCACGTGGCGGCGCAGGATGGTGAACTCCGACAGTCCCGCCGCGCGCGCGAAGCGGACCATGTCCGTCAGCATGACCTCGCGCGTGCCGGCGCGCGCGAGCCGGATCATCATCGCCAGCTTGAACAGGCTGAGGTTGAGCGCGGGCAGGGCGAGGAACCTGAGGCCCTCCAGCGTCAGGAACGACCAGCCGACGCCGAGGACATCGGTCGTCGGGCCGCGGTTGCCGGCCGGCAGCCAGTCGAGCTTCACGGCGAAGGTGAGGATGAGGATCAGCCCGATCCAGAACGTCGGCACCGAGAAGCCGAGGACGGACGCGGCCATGATGCCTTTCGAGACGGGGCTCTCCGGCCTGTAGCCCGCGTAGATGCCGAGCGGCACGCCGATGAAGGCGCCGGCCAGCACCGCTGCGAGCGCGAGCTCGAGCGTCGCCGGCAGGCGGCTCAGCACGAGGTCGAGGACGGGGATGTTCAGCACGAAGCTGCGGCCGAGGTCGCCCTGCAGCAGCCTGCCGAGGAAGACGAGGTACTGGCGCCAGAGCGGCTGGTCGAGGCCGTAGTGCCTGATCGTCGCCTCGCGGATGTCCTGCGGCGCGTCCGGCGCGATCATCACGTCGATCGGGTTGCCGATCGCGTAGACGCCGACGAAGACGAGCACCGACATCGCGAGCATCACGAGCGCGGCCTGCATCAGGCGCTGGATGACGAAACCGAGCATGAGGCCGCGGAGTGTGGCCGAATTGACTCCCCTTAACAACGTCCAATAGGGTTGGACATCAATGACTTGAGGAGATCTCCGATGCGCAGGACCTGCAGCAGGCTCGCAGTCGCGGCCACTGCCCTTTCCCTCATGGCGAGCGTGGCCACCGCGCAGACGCTGACCATGGGCGTGATGGCGGGGCCCGAGAGCCTCGACCCGCACTTCACCGCGACCGGCACGCATTCCGAGGCGCTGAAGCATGTCTTCGACACGCTGACGCAGCTCGGCGACCGGCTGCAGATCGAGCCGGGCCTCGCGGAGTCCTGGCGCGTCGTGAACCCCACGACCTGGGAGTTCAAGCTGCGCAAGGGCGTGAAGTTCCACGACGGCTCCGACATGACCGCGGAGGACGTCGCGGCCTCGATCCGCCGCATGCAGCAGCTCGCCGGCCCGAACCCGACGCGCATCTACGTCCGCCGCGTGCAGGACATGAAGATCATCGACGCGCACACGATCCAGATCATGACGGATGGGCCGGCGCCGACGCTGCCGAACGACTTCATCCGCGTCTTCGTGACCTCGGCGCGCGCGACCGCGGGCCTCACGCCCGAGAACTCCAACGAGGCCTTCAACTCCGGCCGCGCGACGATCGGCACCGGGCCATACCGCTACTCGTCCTGGACGCCGCGCGAGCAGTTCACCGTGGAGCGCAACGACAGCTACTGGGGCGGCCGCCCCGCCTGGGCGCGCGTCGTCCGCCGCGAGATCACCAACCCCGCGGCGCGCGTGGCCCAGCTCAAGACCGGCCAGCTCGACATGATCGTGCGCGTGCCGGCGGCGGACGTGCCGACCCTCGAGCGCGACAACACGCTTACCGTCGTCAAGACCGAGACCATCTACGTCTTCAACCTCGCGCTCGACCAGCGCGAGCCCACGCCTCAGGTGACGGCGCGCGACGGCTCGAAGCTCGCGTCGAACCCCTACCGCGATGCGCGCGTGCGCGAGGCGATCGACCTCGCCATCGACCGTCGCGCGCTCGCGGAGATCGCGATGGAGGGCCTCGGCACGCCGGCCACGCAGATGGTGACCCCTGGTATCTTCGGCTACAACCCGGCGCTCAAGGTCCCGGCGCCGAACGTCGCGCGGGCGCGCCAGCTGCTCGCCGAGGCAGGGTTCCCGAACGGCTTCCGCATGGTGCTGAACTTCAGCAACAACCGGCTTCCCGGCGATGCCGGCGTCGGCGCGGCGCTCACGCAGATGCTCGCGCGCATCGGCCTCGAGGTGCAGGCGGCAGGCCAGCCCGCGGCGGTGATCTTCCCGGCGCGCCAGCGCGGCGAGCTCTCCAACATCATGGCCGGGTGGGGCACGCTGACGGGCGAGTCCAACTACTACTACGCGGCCAACGCGCACACGAACAACGCGCAGCTTCGCCTCGGCGCGTTCAACTGGACCGGCTTCTCCGACGCGGAGATCGACAAGCTCGTCCAGGACGCGAACGTCGAGCTCGACGACAAGGCGCGCGAGGCCCTGCTGCAGAGGATCGGCGCGCTGTGGAACGAGAAGCGGGTGGTGATCCCGCTGGCGGCGGTCGGCTCGGCCTGGGCCGTGCGCCGCGACCGCGCGACGCTGCGCGTGGGCCGCAGCGACGAGGAGACCTACGCCTGGGACGTCGTCCCGGTCGCCCGCTGAACGACGCCACTCCCGGGCGCGGACATCGCGCCCGGGAGGGCACATCCAAGACAGGACAGGACAGGCAGGCCGCGCGGCGGGGGCCCGGCTCCCGCCGCGCGCCTCCCGGCAGACAGGACGAGGGAAGACAGGATGCGCATCGCCGAGATGAACTGGATGCAGGTCGAGGAGCACGTGAAGCACGACGATCGCTGCGTGATCCCCGTCGGCAGCGTCGAGCAGCACGCCTACCTGAGCCTCGGCGTCGACATGATCCTCTCGGAGCGCGTCGCGGTCGATGCCGCCGAGCCGATCCGCGTGCCGGTCTTCCCGGTGCTCAGCTACGGCATCACGCCCTACTTCAAGGCCTTCCCGGGCACGGTCTGCCTGCGGCAGGAGACCGCGATCGCGCTGGCGCGCGACGTCCTCGATTCCGTCAGGCGCTCGGGCTTCCGCCGCGTGCTCATGGTCAACGGCCATGGCGGCAACAACCCGATCGGCGCCTTCGCCCAGGAATGGGTGAGCGAGAACCCGGGCATGGCGGTGAAGTGGCACAACTGGTGGAACTCGCCCCGCACCTGGGCGAAGGTCCAGGAGATCGACCCGATGTCCAGCCACGGCTCGTGGATGGAGAACCTGCCCTGGACGAGGCTCCCGGGCGTGGCGATGCCGAACCTGCGCAAGCCCATGGTCGAGCTCGAGACGCTGCGCATGATGAACCCCGCCCAGGTGCGCGCGCATATCGGCGACGGCAACTATGGCGGCTGGTACGAACTGCCCGACGAGAAGGTCCTGGACATGTGGCGCGTCGCCGTCGAGGAGACGCGCGCCCTCATCGAGGGTCCGTGGCCGAAATGAGCGACCCGATCCTGCTCTGGGGCGCGGGCGCGATCGGCGGCACGATCGGCGCAGCCTGGGTGCGGGCCGGCCACGACGTCGTCTTCGTCGACAGCGCCGCCGACCATGTCGCGGCGATGCGCGCGACCGGCCTCGCCATCGAGGGCCCCGTAGAGGAATTCTCGACCGGCCCCTTGCGCGCCTTCGTGCCGGGCGAGGTCGCCGGACGCTTCCGCCGCGTCGTCCTCGCCGTAAAGGCGCACCACACCGACGGGGCGATGCGCGACATCGCCCCGCTTCTCGCGGAGGACGGCTTCGTCCTCTCGGCGCAGAACGGGCTCAACGAGCTTTCCATCGCCCGCCATGTCGGCGAGGCGCGCACGATGGGCTGCTTCGTCAACTACGGCGCGGACTGGCTGGCGCCGGGGCGGATCCTGCGCGGCAATCGCGGCGCCGTCGTCGTCGGCGAGGTCGACGGGCGCGTCCTGCCGCGCACGCGCGAGATGCACGAGCTGCTGCGCGAATTCGAGCCGGACGCAGTGCTGACTCAGAACATCTGGGGCTATCTCTACGGCAAGCTAGGCTACGGGGCGCTGCTCTTCGCGACCGCGCTCACCAATGCCTCGATCGCCGACGCGCTCGACAGCCCGCGGCATTTCGAGCTCTGGCGCCGGCTCGGCGCGGAGGTGCTCTCGGTGGCCACCGCGAAGGGCGTGCGCTGCGAGGCCTTCAACGGCTTCGATCCCGCGGCCTTCGCGCCAGGCGCGCCGGAGGCCGCGACGCGCGCGGCCATCGCGACGATGGTCGCCTTCAACCGCGGCTCGGCGAAGTCGCATTCCGGCGTGTGGCGGGACCTCGCGGTGCGCAAGCGCCGCACCGAGGTCGACGCGCAGATCGCCGTGATCGCGGAGATCGGCGAGGGCCTCGGCCTGCGCGCGCCGCTCATCCGCCGCCTCGTCGCCCTCATCCATGACGTCGAGGAAGGACGGCGCCCGCAGGACTGGGCCACGCTCGACGCTCTCGCCGCGGAGATCCCGTCATGATCGTCGACTTCAAGGGCCGCAGGGCCATCGTCACGGGCGCGGACCATGGCATCGGACGCTGCATCGCGCGCGGCCTCGCGGATCGCGGCGCTGATGCCTGGATCTGCGGCCTCGACGCGGCGAGCCTCGCCGAGACCTCGGGCGGGCGCATGCAGGCGCGCGTCGTCGACGTCGCCGACAAGGCCGCCGTCCAGCGCTTCGTCGCCGAGGCGGGCGCGGTCGACGTCCTGGTGAACAACGCCGGCGGCGTCGCCGGCCAGGCCAACCGGCCGATAGAGGAGGTCACGCACGACGCGCTGATGGCGATCATCGACGCCAACGCCATCGGCACGTTCAACTTCTGCCAGGCCGTCGCGCCGGTCATGAAGGCGCGCCGTGCCGGCCGCATCGTCAACATCTCCTCCGGCGCCGGGCTGCGGCCCAGCCTCACCGGCATCCAGGCCTACACGATGGCCAAGCACGCGGTCGTCGGGCTGACGAAGCAGCTCGCGCTCGAGCTCGGGCCCTTCGGCATCACCGTGAACAGCGTCGCGCCCGGCTTCGTGCGCTCGAACCCGTCGACCGAGCGGCAATGGGAAGCCTACGGCCCCGAGGGACAGAAGCGGCTCGTGGAGAACATCCACCTGCGCCGCCTCGGCACGGCCGAGGACATCATGCACGCCGCGCTGTTCTTCGCCTCCGACTACGCGTCCTGGGTCTCGGGGGAGATCCTGCAGGTGAATGGCGGCCGCGCCTGAGCGGGCGCGGCGGCGGGGCGCGTGCGCCTCGAACCGATGGGAGGGAAGGGATGGAAGCGACGAAGCGGAACGTCGGCTA
>VGDA01000112.1 GCA_016869915.1 Alphaproteobacteria bacterium | reverse complement strand
GTGGCCGTGTCGCCGGCGGTAGTAGGCGAGAGTCGGCACGGCGCGGTAGTTGACCGTGACGCCGATGCCCGCGGCGTTGAGCGCGGCGATCGACGCGTCGCGCACGGGCGGCGGCACGTGGATCGGAAAGTGTGGCGCGCGGAGCGCGTGCCTGGCCTCGCCGCCGGCATGCGGATCGGCAGGCCCGCGAGGCCGCGCTCGTAGCGCGCCGCGACCTCCTCGCGCCGCGGGAGCCGGTCGCGGATCGTGGCGAGCTGCAGCGGCAGCAGCGCGGCGAGCAGGTCGGGCAGGTTCGCCTTCGCGCCGAGCCGCGCCATGTCCCAGTGCCGGTAGGCGCCGCCCGCGAAGCGGTCCGCGGCGCCCGCGCTCATGCCGTGCAGCCGCGTCTGCGCCATGGCGGCCGCCAGCGCCGGATCGTTGGTGGCATAGGCGCCGCCCTCGCCGCAGGTCACGTTCTTGGTCGCGTAGAACGAGAAGATCGCGATGTCGGAATGCGCGCCCGGCGCCTCGCCGCGATCCGTGCCTTCCAGGCAGTGCGCCGCGTCCTCGACGATCCGCACGTCGGCGCGCCCGGCCTTGTCGAGCGCGGCGCGCAACCCGGGCATGTCGGCCATCTGCCCGTAGAGGTGGACCGGGATCACCGCGCGCGTGAGCGGCGTCAGCGCGGCGACCGCGTCCTCGGGACGGAGCAGGAGCGTGTCCGGGTCCACGTCGGCGAAGAGGGGCTTCGCGCCGAGCAGCTCCGCCACGTTGGCCGACGCGACGAAGGTCATCGCGGGCACGATCACCTCGTCGCCCGGCCCGATGTCCAGCGCCAGCAGCGCGGCGAGCGCGCCATTCGTCCAGCTGCCCACGAGGCCCGCGTGGCGCGTGCCGAGGAGCGCGGCGAGCTGCGCCTCGACCTCCCGCCCCACGGGGCCGGAGGTGAGCATCGGCGTCGCGAGGACGCGCGCGACCGCGGCGGCGTCGCCCGGCACGAGGTCGTGGCGATGGAAGGGAACCTGCCTGTGCATGGTCGCTCGCTCCAAACCTGTCTCGGGCGCGGGCGGTTTGGCGGTATCGTGGCGTTGCCGACTCGGGGCGCGCGGCTGCCGCCGCGCCCCGGGACCCAGACGACCACGCACCGGATCCGCATCGCATCCCATGAGCCACTCCGCCATCGTCTCCCTCCCTGCCTCCAGCATCGCGCTCAAGGTCCGCAGCGGCGAATTGACGCCCACCCAGGTCGTCGAGGCGCATCTCGCCGCGATCGCGCGGTACAACCCGCGCCTCAACGCCCTGGTCACCCAGACCGCCGAGCTCGCGCTCGACCAGGCGCGCGCGCTCGAGCGCCGGCGGGCCGATGGTGCGCCGCTGGGCCTGCTCGCGGGCGTGCCCGTCGGGATCAAGGACACGCATCCGATGGCGGGGGTCCGTACCACCTACGGGTCGCCGCTCATGAAGGACCACGTGCCGGAGGCCAGCGCGGCGATCGTCGAGCGCCTGCTCGCCGCCGACGCCATCGTCATGGGCAAGACGAACGTCCCGGAATTCGCCTTCGGCGCGAACACCGTGAACCCGGTCTTCGGCGCGACGCGCAATCCCTGGAACCCGGCGCTCTCCGCCGCGGGCTCGACCGGCGGCGGCGCGGCCGGCCTCGCCGCGGGCATGTTCGCGCTCGCCACGGGCTCGGACCTCGGCGGCTCGCTGCGCCTGCCCGCCGCGTTCTGCGGCGTCGCGGGACTTCGCCCCTCGCCGGGCCTCGTGCCGCTCGTGCCCTCGGAGCAGCCCTGGAGCACGCTCGGCGTCGACGGACCGATGGCGCGCGACGCGCGCGACGTCGCGCTCATGCTGCAGGCGATCTCCGGCCCGCATCCGCTGGAGCCCAACGTCGTGCCGGTCGAGGGCAGGGACTTCGTCGCCGCCGCGGACTCGCGGCCGCGCCCCGGCCTGCGCGTCGCCTATTGCCCGGACATCGCGCGCATCGGCATCGACCCGGAGATCGAGCGCGTCTGCCGCGAGGCGGCCATGCGGCTGCGCGAAGAAGGCTGCATCGTCGAGGAGGTCGACCTCGACCTGTCGCACGCGCGCAAGACCTTCATCCGCCTGCGCGCGCAGTTCGTGCTCAACGGCAGCCTCGACATGCTCGACAAGGTCGACCGGCTCGGCCCGAACTACGCCGGCAACATCCGCCTCGGCCTCGCCCAGTCGCCGCGCGACGTGGCCGAGGGCGAGCGCGGCCGCGCGCAGCTCCTCGCCGATCTGGCCGCCTTCTTCGGGCGCTTCGACCGGCTGCTCGTGCCCTGCACGCCGGTGCCGCCCTTCCCGGTCGAGCAGAACTACCCGGAGATGATCGCGGGCAAGCGCATGGAGACCTACATCGACTGGGCGGCGCCCGCCTTCATCCTCAGCCTGTCCTCGCTGCCGGTGATGTGCGTGCCCGCGGGCCTCGACCGCTCGGGGCTGCCTGTCGGCATCCAGGTCGTCGGGCCGCGATGGAACGAGGAAGGCGTGCTGTCGCTCGCCGCCGCGATCGAGCGGGTGGCGGCGATGCCCGCGCCGCCTCTGGCCGACTGAGGCGCGGCGGCGCTCGCAGCGTCATGCGGCGCGCCGCTCCGCGCGCCTCACCGCGGCGAACCAGGCGCATTGCAGCGCCAGCGCAACGCCGACGCAGGCCCATCCGCTCGCCACGCCCTCGATCCATGTCGCCGCGACGCCGCAGGCGACGACGAGCCCCGCGACGCGCAGCGTGACGGCGCGATGCCCGTGCCCCGCGCGGTTGAGCCGCTGGTAGAGATGCTCGCGATGTGCCTCCCAGAGGCGCGCGCCGCGGCGCCAGCGCTGGAACGCGGTGAAGCCGGTGTCGAACAGGAAGTTCGCGAGCAGGACCGGCACGACGAGGATTCCGGCGCCGTCCGCGATCCCGTCCGCGCGCGCCAGCAGGATGCCGATGCCGGCGAAGGCGAAGCCGAGGAACTGGCTGCCGACGTCGCCCATGAAGATCCGCGCGGGCGGCCAGTTCAGCAGCAGGAAGCCGGCGCTGCCGGCGGCGAGCGCCCAGGCCAGCGCCGCGACCGGGCCGGCGCCCGCGCGATGCGCGACGATCGCGAGGAAGCACGCCGCGATCGTCGCGGTCGCGGCCGCGAGGCCGTCGAGCCCGTCCATGAAGTTGAAGGCGTTGGTCAGGCCCGCGAGCCAGAGGAAGGCGAGCGCCGCGCCGGCGAGCGGGCTGAGTTCGACCGTGCCGATCCATGGCAGCGGCAGGCGTTCGACCACAAGGCCGCAGCCGATCGCGATGGCGGCGGCGACGGCCTGCGCGCCGAACTTGAGCCAGGCCGGCTGCGCGCGCCGGTCGTCCAGCAGCCCGGCCACGGCGACGATCGCCGCGCCCAGCGCGAGGCCAAGCTCGGGCAGGCCGGCCGGGCGCGAGGCGAAGCCGGCGTTCCAGAACACGATCCACGCGCCCATCGCCGCGACCACGATGCCGATCCCGCCGCCACGCGGCGTCGGCAGGACATGCGAGGAGCGGCCGTTCGGCGCGTCCATCAGCAGCCGCCAGCGCGCCATCGCCCAGGCCAGGGCGGCGGAGAGCGCGGCGAGCGCGCCGAGCAGCAGCGCGTGGACGAGGAGGAATCGGGCCATCGGCGCAGATTAGGATCCGCGCCGGCTCCTGTCTGCCCGGACCGCGCCGCCGCCGCGGCGCGCTCAGAAGCGCCCGAGCCCGAGCAACTCGGCGGCCAGCGCGATGGCGACTGCCCGCGGATGCTTGGTCGCGAGGCCGGGCACGCCGATCGGGCAGCGCAGGCGCGACGCGTCGAGGCCGCGTCGCTCCAGCCGGGCGCGGAAGCGCGCCGCCTTGGTCTCGCTGCCGATGACGCCGACATAGCGCAGGTCGCCTCGCGCGATTGCGGCCGCCGCGATCGCGAGGTCCAGGTCGTGCCCGTGGGTCATCGCCACCACGGCCGTGCCCGGCGAGAGGTCGGCGACCTCGTCCTCGGGCGGGTCGGCGACGATGGCGCGCACGCCAGGCGGCAGCGTGGCGGGAAAGGCGTCGGCGCGCGGGTCGATCCAGTCGATGCGCAGCGGCAGGCCCGCCATCACCTCGACCACCGCGCGCCCGACATGGCCGGCCCCGAACAGGGCCACGCGCAGCGCCACGCCGGCGAAGGGCTCGAAGAGCAGGGTCACCTCGCCGCCGCAGCACTGGCCGAGCGCCGGGCCGAGCGCGATGCGCTCGAGGACGGGCTCGCTGGCGCCGGTGGCCGCGAGCTCCGCGGCGCGCGCCAGCGCGCGGTGCTCCAGCCGGCCGCCACCGATCGTGCCCGCGAAGCCGCCGTCTCGGCGCACGAGCATCTTCGCGCCCGCCTCGCGCGGCGAGGAGCCGCGGGCGGCGGCGACGGTGACGAGGACGCAGGGCTCGCCCGCCTCGCGCGCGGCGCCGAGCGCGCCAAGCCAGTCGAGCTGCCCGGGCGCGGTGGTCATGCGCCGTCGAGCGCGCCGATGGCGCGCAGCACGGCCTCGGGCGTCGCCGGCGCGTCGAGGCGGACATGGCGCGTGCCGGCGGCGGCGGCGCAGGCGTCCTTGATCGCGAGCCATGCGGCGTTGGCGAGCATCAGCGGCGGCTCGCCGACGGCCTTGGAGCGATGGATCGTCGCCTCCGCGTTGTCGGCGCGCTCCAGCAGGCGCACGCGGAAGTCGCGCGGCAGGTCGCGCGCGGTCGGGACCTTGTAGGTCGAGGGCGCGTGTGTCAGCAGCCGGCCCGCGCCGTCGAAGACCAGCGCCTCGGTCGTCAGCCAGCCGAGGCCCTGCACGAAGCCGCCCTCGACCTGGCCGAGGTCGATCGCCGGGTTGATCGAGCGCCCGCAGTCGTGGAGCAGGTCGGCGCGCAGGATGCGGCTCTCGCCGGTCAGCGTGTCGATCGCCGCCTCGCAGAGCGCCGCGCCGAAGGCGAAGTAGAAGAAGGGATGGCCGGTCCCGCGCGCGCGGTCGTAGTGGATGCGCGGCGTCGCGTAGAAGCCGGAATCCCAGAGCTGCACGCGCGCGCGATAGGCCTGCCGCGCGAGCTCGTCGAGGCCGAGCGACCAGCCCGGCCCGTCGACGCGGTCGCCGGCGAAGGCGATCGCCTCCGGGTCGCCGCCATGCGCGGCGGCGGCGAAGGCCGCGAGCCGCGCGCGGATCTTGCGGCATGCGTCGGCCGCCGCGGCGCCGTTGAGGTCGGTGCCCGAGGAGGCGGCGGTCGCGGAGGTGTTCGGCACCTTGTCGGTCGCGGTCGCCGCGATGCGCACGCGCCCCGGCGACACGCCGAGCCCCGCGGCCACGACCTGTGCCACCTTGCGGTGGAGGCCCTGGCCCATCTCGGTGCCGCCATGCGACAGCAGCACCGAGCCGTCCGTGTAGAGGTGCACGAGCGCGCCCGCCTGGTTGTAGGCCGTCGCGGTGAAGGAGATGCCGAACATCACCGGTGCGAAGCCGAGCCCGCGGCGCACGAAGCCGGGCTCCCGGTTCGCCGCGTCGACCTCGGCGCGCCGCGCGGCGTAGCCGGCGTCGGCGAGCAGCTCGTCGACGATGCGCGGCAGCGCGAACTCCTCGATGCGCTGGCCGTAGTGCGTCGACGCGCCCGGCGCGAGGAAGTTTCGCCGCCGCAGCTCGACCGGGTCGAGGGCGAGCTCGCGCGCGATCGCGTCCATCATCTCCTCGGCCGCGAGCATGCCCTGCGGGCCGCCGAAGCCGCGGAAGGCTGTGTTGGACTGCGTGTTGGTGCGGCAGGCGAAGCCCGCGATCTCCGCGTCGGGCGCCGTGTAGCAGTTGAGGGCGTGGAACATCGCGCGGTCGACGATCGCCGGCGACAGGTCGGCGTTGTGCCCGGCGCGCGCCGCGAGCTCCATCGCGACGGCGCGCAGCCTGCCGTCCTCGTCGAAGCCGGCCTCCCAGCGCACGCGGAAATCGTGCCGCTTGCCGGTGATCTTCATGTCCTCGTCGCGGTCGAGGCGCAGCTTCACCGGCCTGCCCGCTCGGCGCGCGAGGACGGCGGCGATGGCGGCGAAGATCGCCGGCTGCGTCTCCTTGCCGCCGAAGCCGCCACCCATGCGCCGGACCTCGCAGGCGACCGCCGCCTCCGGCAGGTCGAGGACGCGCGCGACCATCTTCTGCACCTCGCTCGGGTGCTGCGTGGAGGAGAGGATGCGCATGCCGCCGCCTTCCTGCGGCAGCGCCATCGCGACCTGGCCCTCGAGGTAGAAATGGTCCTGCCCGCCGATCGAGAGCTCGCCCGAGAGTCGGCGCGGGGCTGCGGCGATCACGGCCGCGGCGTCGCCGCGGGCCATGCGGTGCGGCGGGCAGACGAAGTCGCCGCGCGCCATCGCCGTCGCGACGTCCAGCACGGCCTCGCGCGGCGCGTAGCTGGCGCGCACCGCGCGGGCTGCCTCGCGCGCCAGGGCGAGGCTGGGCGCGGCGACGGCGGCGATCGGCTGGCCCGCGTACTCGGCGACGCCCTCGGCCAGGATCGGCTCCGGGCCGTGGATCGGGCCGACGTCGTTGCGGCCCGGGATGTCGGCGGCGACGATCGCCGCGCCCCCTGGCCCGAGCAGCGCGAGCGCGGGCGCGAGGTCGATCGCGAGGATGTCGGCATGGGCCTCGGTCGACAGCGCCAGGGCCGCGTGGAGCAGGCCGGGCGGCTCGGGGATGTCGTCGACATAGGGGGCGGCGCCGGTGACGTGCTCGCGCGCGCTGTCATGCGGCAGCGGCAGGCCGATCGGCGGCGGCGAGGGCGGCGCGCGCTCAGCCATCGGCCCGGGTCCGCGCGCGCGGCGCGCCGTCGCGCTGCTCGGCCGCGAAGCGCAGCCAGAGCGCGGCGGCGACGCGGCGGCGATAGGCGGCGCTGGCGCGCAGGTCGTCGATCGGCCGCATCGCGGCGCCCAGCGCCTCGACCATCCGGGCGTCGAGCGCGGCGTCCCAGCGGCTTCCCGTCGCGATCGCCTCGACCGCGGGCAGCCGCAGCGGCACCGCGGCCATCCCGCCATAGGCGATGCGGCAGGCGGCGACGCGGCCACCGGCGTCGAGCTCGAGCGCGAAGCAGGCGCAGGTCGCCGCGATGTCGGAATCGATCCGCCGCGAGGCCTTGTAGGCGGCGACGCGCGCGCCCGGCCGGGGCTTCGGCACGCGGATGCGCGCGATGACCTCGCCCGGCTCCAGCGCCGTGCGCCGATAGCCCAGGAAGAACCGGTCGAGCGCGACGCGCCGCGCGCGCCCGGCGCGCCAGAGCTCGAGCTCGGCGTCGAGCGCGAGCAGCATCGGCGCGCCGTCGCCGATCGGAGATGCGTTGGCGAGGTTGCCTCCGATCGTCGCGACGTTGCGGACCTGGAGCCCGGCGAAGCGCGCGACGAGCTCGTCGAGGCCTGGCCAGAGCATAGCCAGCTTCGCATGCGCCTCGGCCCACGTCGCCGCCGCGCCGATGTCGAGGATGGCGCCGTCGTCGCGCACGCCGCGCAGCTCCGCCACGTCTGCGAGCGAGACCATCGCGTCGAGGCGCGCGTGCTTCTTGGTGATCTCGAGGCCGAGGTCGGTGGCGCCGGCGACGAGGACGGCGCCGGGCGCCTCGGCGAGGGCGGCGTCGAGCTCGGCGAGGTCGCGCGGCGCGAACCAGCGCCTGCCCCCGGCCACGTAGCGCAGGCCGCCGGCGCCGGCGAGCGCCTCGAGACGCGCGCGTCGCGGCGCGGCGTCGCTCGACAGGTCGAGGCCCGCGGGTGGCAGCTCGCGCATGCGCTGCGCCGCCGCGAGGATCGGCCGGTAGCCCGTGCAGCGGCAGAGATTTCCCGCGAGCGCACGCAGCGTCGCCTCGTCGCCGGGCGGCGTCGCGTCGTGCAGCATCGCGCACAGGCTCATCACGAAGCCGGGCGTGCAGAAGCCGCACTGCGAGCCGTGGCATTCGACCATCGCCTGCTGCGCGGGATGCAGCGCGCCATCGGCGCCGGCGAGGCTCTCGATCGTCGCGAGCTCGCAGCCATCCAGCGTCGCCACCGGGCGGATGCAGGCATTGACGGCGCGGCACGACAGGCCGCCCGCGGCGTCTGGCGTCGAGACCACGACCGTGCAGGCGCCGCAATCCCCCTCGGCGCAGCCTTCCTTCGTCCCGCGGCGGCCGCCCGGGCCGCGCAGCCACTCCAGCACGGTCGTGTTAGGGTCGACGCCGTCGATCTCCTGCACGCGCCCGTCGAGGATGAAGGAAATGCGTCCGGCCATGCGCCTCCAGGCACGCCCGCGACGCGGACGCACCGGGGAGGATCCGATCCGCGGGGGCGCCGTGGCAAGTGGGCTCGCGTGAGCGCCGCCGCGATTCGCGCGCGCGCGGCCGAACTCGGCTTCGACGCGATCGGCGTCGCGCGGGCCGAGGCGCCGCCCGGGGCCGGCGCCGGCCTCGCCGACTTCCTCGCCGCCGGCCTCCATGGCGACATGGCCTGGATGGCTGAGAAGGCCGACCGGCGGTCGGATCCGCGCGTCCTGTGGCCCGAGGCGCGCAGCGTGGTGATGCTCGGCGCGAGCTACGCGCCCGACGCCGACCCGATGGAGATGCTGGCGTGGCGCGACCGCGGCGCGATCTCCGCCTATGCGCGGCGGCGCGACTACCACGACGTGGTCAAGGGCCGGCTCAAGGCCCTCGCGGGATGGATGGCCGCGCGGCTGGGCGGCGAGGCGAAGGTCTTCGTCGACACCGCTCCGGTGATGGAGAAGCCGCTCGCCGCCGCGTCGGGCATCGGCTGGCAGGGCAAGCACACGAACCTCGTCTCCGCCGCGCACGGCTCCTGGCTCTTCCTCGGCGCGATCTTCACCACGCTCGAGCTCGAGCCCGACGCGCCGCACGAGGATCGCTGCGGCAGCTGCACGCGCTGCCTCGACATCTGCCCGACGCAGGCCTTTCCCGCGCCCTACCGCCTGGATGCGCGGCGCTGCATCGCCTACCTGACGATCGAGCATCGCGGGCACATCGCGCGCGAGTTCCGTGCCGCGATGGGCAATCGCGTGTTCGGCTGCGACGACTGCCTTGCCGCGTGCCCGTGGAACAAGTTCGCGCAGGCCTCGCGCGACGCGGCGCTGGCGGCGCGCGTCGAACTCGACGGGCCGGGCCTCGCGATGCTGGCGGGCCTCGACGACGCGGCGTTCCGGCGGTTCTTCGCCGGCACGCCGGTCAAGCGCACGGGGCGCGACCGCTTCCTGCGCAACGTGCTCGTGGCGATCGGCAATTCCGGGGACGCTGCGCTGGCCGGGGCGGCGCGCGCGCGGCTCGACGATGCCTCGCCGCTGGTGCGCGCGATGGCGGCCTGGGCGCTGTCCC
>VGDA01000111.1 GCA_016869915.1 Alphaproteobacteria bacterium | reverse complement strand
GTCGCGGCGCTGCGCCGCGCGCGCGGCTTCCTGCGCTCCGAGGTCGCGCGGCGGGTCGAGCTGCGCCACGCGCCGGAGCTGCATTTCGAGCTCGACCGGTCCTTCGACGAGGGCGCGCGGCTCGAGGCGTTGCTGCGCTCCGGGTCCGTGAAGCGCGACCTCGGCTGAGGCCGCGCGCGCGATGAAGCGCCGCGGCGAGCGGATCGACGGCTTCCTGGTCCTCGACAAGCCGGTCGGCCCGACCTCGACCCAGGCGCTGGGCCGCGCGCGCCGCGCGCTCGGCGCCGCCAAGGCCGGGCATTGCGGCACGCTCGACCCGCTGGCCTCCGGCGTCCTGGTCCTCGCCTTCGGCGAGGCGACCAAGCTGGTCGACCATGTCATGGACGGGGCGAAGCGCTACGCCTTCGAGGTCGCCTGGGGCGAGGAGCGCAGCACCGACGACCTCGAGGGCGAGGTCGTGGCGCGCTCGGACATCCGCCCGGACCATGCCGCGATCCTGGCCGCGCTTCCGGCCTTCCTGGGCGAGATCGAGCAGGTCCCGCCGCCCTATTCGGCCATCAAGCAGGACGGTGTCCCGGCCTATCGCCGCGCCCGGGCGGGCGAGGACTTCGTCCTGCCGGCGCGGCGGGTACGCGTCGATGCCCTTGAACTCGTTGGGATAGTCTCCCCGGACCGGGCGCGCTTCGAGGTCGCCTGCGGCAAGGGGACCTATGTCCGCTCGCTCGGCCGCGACCTCGCGCGGCGGCTGGGAACGCGCGGCCACCTCGTCGCGTTGAGGCGGCTGGAGGTCGGGCCCTTCGACCTGTCCCGGGGGATTTCTCTGGAAACCCTGGAGGCCCCGGGCTACAAGCCCGGCGCTCACCTGCTACCGGTCGAGACCGCGCTGGACGACATCCCGGCGCTGGCCGTGACCGGGGCCGAGGCCGATGCCATCAGGCACGGCCGGGCCGTGCAGCTGCCGCGCGCAGCCCTCCAGCTGTCCGCCCTGCCCCCGGGCCGCGTCGTCGCGGTCCTCGAGGCCGGGGCCCTCGTCGCGCTCGCGCGCATCGAGGACGGGCAGGCGAGGCCGCTGCGCGTGTTCAACCGCAACACATGAAGGAGGCTCTGGCGATGTCGATTACCCCGGAACGCAAGAACGAGATCGTGAAGCTCTACGCCCAGAAGGAGGGCGACACCGGTTCGCCGGAAGTGCAGGTCGCCCTGCTCTCCGAGCGCATCAAGAACCTGAGCGAGCATCTCGGCACCCATGCCAAGGATTTCCACTCGCGCCGCGGCCTGCTGATGATGGTCGGCCAGCGGCGCCGGCTTCTCGACTACCTGAAGCGCATCGACGCGACGCGCTACGAGAAGCTCGTCGACCGGCTCGAGCTGCGCCGCTGAGGCGCGCGAAGGCCGACAACGGGGCGGCACGCGCCGCGCGCGAAGGATCGGAAAAGTCGACAGCCTCGCGCGCTTCCGCCCCGCAGCACCCGGCCCGAGGGGGACCTGCCTACGCCCCCGGAGGCCCAGTCCGATGAACGTCTGTCGCTGATCGAGGCGAAGGGTCCCAGGGCGCCATCCGGGCGCCCGCCCGTCGTCGCGCGCGCGTGAAGGCACGTCGCGCGTCCCGTCCGTAGGTCCGAAGGAAGAGAAAATGTTCGACATCTATCGCAAGGAACTGGTCTGGGGCGGGCGCAAGCTCGTGCTCGAGACCGGCAAGATCGCCCGCCAGGCCGACGGCGCCGTCGTCGCCCGCTACGGCGACACGGTCGTGCTCGCCACGGTCGTCTATGCCAAGGCCCCGAAGCCCGGCATCGACTTCTTCCCGCTCACCGTCCACTACCAGGAGAAGACCTTCGCCGCGGGCAAGATCCCCGGCGGCTTCTTCAAGCGCGAGGGCCGCCCGACGGAGAAGGAGGTCCTGACCTCCCGCCTGATCGACCGCCCGATCCGCCCGCTCTTCGCCGACGGCTTCCGCAACGAGGTGCAGGTGATCTGCACCGTGCTGAGCCACGACCTGGAGAACGACCCCGACATCGTCGCGATGGTCGCGGCCTCGGCCGCGCTCACCATCTCCGGCGTGCCCTTCCTGGGCCCGATCGGCGCGGCGCGCGTCGGCTACATCGACGGCGAGTACAAGCTCAACCCGCAGATGGACGAGGCGTCCTCCTCGTCGCTCGACCTCGTGGTCGCCGGCACGCAGGACGGCGTCCTGATGGTCGAGTCCGAGGCCAGGGAGCTCTCCGAGGAGGTCATGCTCGGGGCGGTCATGTTCGGCCACCGCGAGTTCCAGCCGGTGATCGACGCGATCATCAGCCTCGCCGAGCGCTGCGCCAAGGAGCCGTTCCAGGTCCCCGCCCCGGCCCCCGAGGTCGCGAGCGTGACCGCGGCGCTGAAGTCGGCGCTGCGCGGCGAGCTGGCCCAGGCCTATCGCATCGTCGCCAAGGGCGATCGCCACGACGCCGTCGGCGCGGTCAAGAAGAAGGCGCAGGCGATGTTCGCGGACAAGCCCGCAGAGCTCGCCGTCGTGTCGGGCGTGTTCAAGGAACTGGAGGCGGAGATCGTCCGCCTCAACATCCTCGAGACCGGCCGGCGCATCGACGGACGCGACACGCGCACCGTCCGCCCGATCGTGACCGAGGTCGGCATCCTGCCGCGCGCCCATGGCTCGGCGCTGTTCACCCGCGGCGAGACGCAGGCGCTGGTCACGGCGACGCTGGGCACCGGCGACGACGAGCAGATCATCGACGCGCTCGAGGGCGAGTACCGCGAGCACTTCCTGCTCCACTACAACTTCCCTCCGTACTCGGTCGGCGAGACCGGGCGCATGGGCTCGCCGGGCCGCCGCGAGGTCGGGCACGGCAAGCTCGCCTGGCGCGCGGTCCATCCGCTGCTCCCGGCGAAGGACAAGTTCCCGTACACGCTGCGCGTCGTCTCCGAGATCACCGAGTCGAACGGCTCGTCCTCGATGGCGACGGTCTGCGGCGCGTCGCTGGCGCTGATGGACGCGGGCGTGCCGCTGGCGCGCCCCGTGGCCGGCATCGCCATGGGCCTCATCAAGGAGGACCAGGGCGTCGCGGTGCTCTCCGACATCCTCGGCGACGAGGACCATCTCGGCGACATGGACTTCAAGGTCGCGGGCACCGAGACGGGCGTCACCTCGCTGCAGATGGACCTCAAGATCACCTCGATCAACGAGGCGATCATGAAGACCGCGCTGGGCCAGGCGCGCGACGGCCGCCTGCACATCCTCGGCGAGATGGCCAAGGGCCTGGCGGAGGCGCGCGGCGAGGTCAGCCGCAACGCGCCGCGGATCACGACCTTCTCCATCCCGAAGGAGAAGATCCGCGAGGTCATCGGCACCGGCGGCAAGGTGATCCGCGAGATCACCGAGGTCACCGGCTGCAAGATCGACATCGAGGACGACGGCACGATCAAGGTCGCCTCGGCCGACGGCGAGAAGGCGAAGCAGGCGATCGACTGGATCAAGGGCATCGTCGCCGAGCCCGAGATGGGCGCGATCTACACCGGCAAGGTCGTGAAGACGATGGACTTCGGCGCCTTCGTCAACTTCATGGGCAGCCGCGACGGCCTCGTCCACATCTCGGAGCTGGCCCCGCGCCGCGTCGAGAAGACGACCGACGTCGTCAAGATCGGCGACCAGGTGAAGGTGAAGCTCATCGGCTTCGACGACCGCGGCAAGGTCAAGCTGTCGATGAAGCGCGTCGACCAGGCGACCGGCGAGGACATCTCGGCGCAGTTCGACAAGCCGCGCGAGCCGCGCGAGCCGAGGCAGGACTCGTCGGCGGACTGAGCGCCGGCGCCCCGCGAGGGGATGGCGACGGGGTCGGGGCGAAAGCCCCGGCCCCGTTTCCATTTGGCGGGGACTGAGGCAGCATCCCGGTCGCCATGGCACGCATCCCCCACCGCTACGCGCATGTCGTCACCGCGCTGCTCCTGTCCGGACTCATGTCCTGCATGGTCTCCGGCATCTCGACGCTGCGCTCGATCGGCTTCGCCGACATCCTCCTCGCCAAGTGGATGACCAACTGGGCCTGGTCCTGGAGCGTCGCCTTCCCCGCCGTCCTGGTCGTGCTGCCGGTGGTGCGCGCGATCGTCGCGCGCGTCGTCGCGCCACCGCCCCCGAGGCCCGGCCCATGAACCCGATCTTCGCCGGCCTGCCGGTCAGCATCTTCGAGGAGATGTCGGCGCTGGCGCGCGAGCACCAGGCCATCAACCTCGGCCAGGGCTTCCCCGACGACCCCGGTCCGGAGGATGTCCGCCGCAAGGCCGCCGAGGCCGTCGTCTCCGGCTGGAACCAGTACCCGCCGATGCTCGGCCTGCCCGAGCTGCGCCAGGCCGTGGCGCGCCACTACCTCGACCACCAGGGCCTCGAGGTCGATGCCGCGCGCGAGGTGATGGTCACGTCCGGCGCCACCGAGGCGCTGGCCGGCGCGCTGCTGGCGCTGGTCGAGCCCGGCGACGAGGTCGTGCTCTTCGAGCCGGCCTACGACGCCTACCTGCCGCTGGTGCGCCGCGCCGGCGGCGTGCCGCGCTTCGTCAAGCTGGCGCCGCCGGACTGGCGCTTCACCGCCGCGCAGCTGGCGGAGGCGATCACGCCGCGCACGCGCGTCGTCCTGCTCAACAACCCGCAGAACCCCTCGGGCGCGGTCTACGGGCCGGCCGAGCTGCAGCTCCTCGCCGACGCCACGGCCGGCACGCGCGCGATCGTCGTCGCCGACGAGGTCTGGGAGCACGTGGTCTTCGACGGACGGCGCCACACCTCGGTGCTCGCCATCCCCGACCTGCGCGCGCGCAGCGTGAAGATCGGCTCGGCGGGGAAGATCTTCTGCCTCACCGGCTGGAAGGTCGGCTTCGTCGTCGCCGCGCCCGAGCTGCTCAAGGTGCTCGCCAAGGCGCACCAGTACATCACCTTCACGACGCCGCCGAACCTGCAGTCGGCGGTCGCCTACGGGCTCGGCAAGCCCGCCGCGCATTTCGAGGCGATGCGCGAGGACCTGCAGGCGCGGCGCGACCGGCTCGCACGGGGCCTCGGCGCGGCCGGCCTCGCGGCGCTGCCGACCGAGGGCACGTATTTCCTGAACGTCGACCTGGCGCCGATGGGGCTGCGCGACGACGCCGCGTTCTGCCGCCGCCTCGTCGCCGAGGCCGGCGTCGCGGCGATCCCGGTCTCCGCCTTCTACGCCGACGCCAGCATGCGCAGCGTCGTGCGCTTCTGCTTCGCCAAGAACGACGCCACGCTCGACGGCGCGGTGGCGCGCCTGTCCGAGGCCGCGCCGCGCCTCGCGCGCTGAACCTCGCGCGCCGCGCGCGCTCAGTTCTTCAGGCAGTAGTCGCCGCTCGTGTGGTAGCCCGACGGACAGGAGCCGGCCTTGGGCACCGCCGTCTTCGCGTTCGCGCTGCTCGCGAGGCAGTAGTCGCCGCTCGTGTGGTAGCCCGACGGGCAGGAGCCGGTCTTGGGCACCGCGGGGCGCGCATTCGCCGAGGACGGCGTGCAGTAGTTCCCGCTGGTGTGGTAGCCCGACGGGCAGGAGCCCGACTTGGGCAGCGGCACCTGCGCCGAGGCGAGGCCCGCGGCCAGCGCCATGGCGATCGCGGCCAGCGCCGCGGTGGCATGCATCCTCGAAGCCATCCGATCCCTCCTTCGCTCGCCCGGTCCAACGCGCCGGGCGCCTCGTCCATTCCCGCCAGCGTGCCTCAGCGGTAGTTGCCGCCGCGCCTCGCAGGCTTCGCCGCCCTGCCCTTGCCCCGCGCGCCACCGGCCTTGCCCCGCGCGCCACCGGCCTTGCGCGCGCCGCCGCGCCCCTTCCCGCCGCCCGCGCCGGCGAGGATCGAGAGCATGCCCTCGCCATTCGCGCGCCAGGCCGCGTTGAGGATCGTGACGTCCCAGCCGATGCAGAAATGCCGCACGCCCATCTCGAGGAAGCGCGCGGCCTGCGCGGGCTCCGAGATCTCGGCGCGCGGATGGATGCCACGGGCGAGCGCGGCCTCGATCGTGCGGCGCTCCGCGGCGCGCACCTCCGGGTGGCTCCACTCGCCGGTGCGCCCGATGCTCATCGCGTAGTCGGCCGGGCCGAACTGCACCATGTCGATGCCGGGGACGGAGAGGATCGCCTCGATGTCCTCCACGCATTGGCGCTTCTCGACCATGATCGCGACCACGACGTCGTCGAGCGCCTTCACGAAGGCCGGCGAGCCCGCGTCGCGCATCGTGCCGACGTCGCGCCGCATGCCCACGCCCTGGAGGCCGCCGGCGCGCGGCTCCTCGGCGCGCACCGCGCGCACGCAGGCGCGCGCGTCCTCCACCGTGCGCACGTCGGCGAAGAGCGCGGACTGGAAGCCCGAGCCGATCGAGCGCATCGCCTGGTGCGTCCACTGCGTCTGCTCGTGCTTCATCATCCCGCCCAGCCCGGCGAGCTCCAGCGCACGGCCCAGGTTGTCGAGGTCGTGCAGGTCGAAGGGCGCGTACTCGGCGGTGAACTCGACATAGTCGTAGCAGCCGGCCTGCCCGACCAGCTCGACCAGCGTCGGCCAGCAGGACAGCAGGTGCGTGCCCAGCGTGGGCTCCCCGGCATCGAGCTTCTCGCGCAGCCTGTTGCGTCGCATCGCGGCTTCCTCCCCTGCAAGGACGCACGCATCCTCGCATGCGCGCCGCGCGCCGGCCATGCGCGCCGCGCACGGGCGGCAGGGCGCGGCGCGGGATTGCGGCGCGGCACGGGGCGTCGCAGCATGCGCCGGGCTGCAGGCGGGGAGACGTCCATGGAGAGCTTCGACATCGCGGTCATCGGCGCGGGCATCGCCGGCGCCTCCGCGGCCTGGGCGATGGCCGCGCGGCACAGGGTCGTGCTGCTCGAGCGCGAGGCGCAGGCCGGCTACCACACCTCCGGCCGCTCGGCGGCCCTGTTCTCCGAGACCTATGGCAACGCGACGGTGCGCGGCCTCTCGGTCGCCAGCCGCGACTTCCTCATGTCGCCGCCCGCGGGGTTCTCCGAGCACGCGCTGCTCGCGCCGCGCGGCGTGATGCTCGTCGGGACCGCGGGCCAGGAGGGGCTGCTCGCCGGCCTCGCCGAGGAGGGCGCGCGCCTCGTGCCGAGCGTGCGCGAGATCACCGCCGCCGAGGCGCTGGCACGCGTGCCGTCGCTGCGCCGCGACTGGGTGCGCGGCGGCGTGGTCGAGCCCGACGCGATGGACATCGACACCAACGCCATGCTGGCGGGGTTCCTGCGCGCGCTGCGCCAGCTGGGCGGGCAGGTGCGCATGGAGGCCGGGCTGCACGGCCTTTCCCATGACGGCCAGGCCTGGCGGCTGGAGACGCGCGCCGGCGCGATCCGCGCGCCCGTGGTCGTCGATGCCGGCGGCGCCTGGTGCGACGCCATCGGCGCGATGGCCGGCGCGCGCCCGATCGGCCTCGTGCCGAAGCGGCGCACGGCCTTCCTCGTCGACCCGCCGCCGGGCATGGGCGCGGAGGCCTGGCCCTCGGTGATCGCCGCGGACGAGAGCTTCTACTTCAAGCCCGATGCCGGGAAGCTGCTCTGCTCGCCCGCCGACGAGACGCCAAGCGAGCCCTGCGACGCGCAGCCAGACGAGATCGACGTCGCGATCGCCGTCGATCGCATCCAGCAGGCGGCCGACATCCCGGTCGCGCGCATCGCGCATCGCTGGGCGGGCCTGCGCAGCTTCGTCGCCGACAAGACGCCGGTGGTCGGCTACGACCCGGTCGTCCCGGGCTTCTTCTGGCTCGCCGGCCAGGGCGGCTACGGCTTCCAGACGACGCCGGCCATGGCGCTGTGCGCCGCCGCGCTGGTTGATCGCCGCGCGCTGCCTGCGATGGCCACCGATCGCGGCGTCACCGAGGCCGCGCTGTCCCCGTCGCGCTTCAGCAAGTCTTGAAGCGACGGCAAGACAAACTGGTTTGAGCGCGCGGGGCACGCGCGCGCATCCTCCGGCCGCATTCCCAAGGGGAGCCGGCCGATGCGCAAGGTCCATGTCATCCACGAGAACGACGCCTGGGTCGACCCGCTGCGCGCGCAGTTCGCGCGGCTGGGGACGCCCTTCGAGGAGCTGTTCCTCGATCGCGGCCTGCTCGACCTGACGCGCCCGCCACCCGAGGGCGTGTTCTACAACCGCATGAGCGCGTCCTCGCACACGCGCGGCCACCGCTACGCGCCCGAATATGCCGCCGCCGTGCTCGAGTGGCTTGCCCGCCACGGCCGCACGGTCGTCAACGGCCGGCGCGCGCTGGCGCTCGAGGTCAGCAAGGTCGCGCAGTACCAGGCGCTGGCGAGGTTCGGCGTGCGCACGCCGGACACGATCGCCGTGATCGGGCCCGAGCACATCGCCGAGGCGGCGGAGCGGCTCGGCTTCCCCGTGATCCTCAAGCACAACCGCGCGGGCAAGGGCCTGGGCGTGAAGCTGGTGCTGGGCGCCGAGGGCCTCGCCCAGCACCTCGCCGATCCCTCGGTCGAACAGCCGGTGGACGGCATCTGGCTGGTGCAGCGCTATATCCGCGCGCCGCAGCCCTTCATCACGCGCGTCGAGTTCGTCGGCGGGCGCTTCCTCTACGCGGTGCGCGTCGATACCTCGCAGGGCTTCGAGCTCTGCCCCGCCGACCAGTGCGTGGCCGAGGCGGGCGCGGCCTGCCCCGCCGTCGCGCCGGGCGCGCGCTTCGAGGTCGTCGAGGGCTTCGAGAGCCCGCTGGTCGCGCGCTACGAGGCCTTCCTCGCGGCCAACGAGATCGGCGTCGCGGGCATCGAGTTCATCGTCGACGCGGACGGCGTCGCCTACACCTACGACGTCAACACGAACACCAACTACAACCCGGAGGCCGAGGCGCGCGCCGGCCGCTCCGGCATGGGCGCGATCGCGCGCCACCTCGACGACCTGCTCCACGCCACCCGCCACGACGCGCCCTGCCCCGCCATCGCCGCGGAGTAGCGCCGCCCGCTCCCGGCTCGATTGCCCTCCCCGTCGCCGCGCTGGCGCGCGGCGCCACCCCTCCCATCCGCGCTCCGCGCGGACGGGAGGGGAAACATGGGGAGGGGCCATCCGCGCTCCGCGCGGACGGGAGGGGAGCAAGGCAACCCGGCTCCTCCCCCGGCCGCGCAGCGCGCGGCTGGGGGAGGTGGCGCGCGCCGCGAGGCGCGCGACGGAGGGGGCATGCGTCTCCCGCGCGGCGCGCAGCCGATGCGCGGGCGGCAGGGCTGTGCGGCGCCGGGAAAGGCTGGCGCGGTGCACCCTGCGCGCGGCAGGCTGGGCGCGCCCGCAACGGAGCCCGCCGCGCATGCGCATCTTCACCGCCTCGCTCGTCACCGAGACCAACACCTTCTCGCCGATCCCGACC
>VGDA01000110.1 GCA_016869915.1 Alphaproteobacteria bacterium | reverse complement strand
GGAGATCATCCCCTCCCGCGCCGCGGCGGGGAGGGGATGGGATGGCCTTTCCTGTGCCGCGGGTCGTTACTTGAAGTAGGCCCAGCGCATCTCCTGCCCGTTGCCGATGGGCGAGAAGCGGATGCCGCCGATCCTGTTCGAGTACGGGCCGAACCACTTCGTGTTGTAGACGAAGATGCCGACGGCCTCGTCGACGATGTGGCGGATCGCCTTGTCGTAGAGCTTGGCGCGCTCGGCCTGGTCGGTGAGCTTCAAGGCCTCGTCTGTGATCCGGTCGAGCTCGGCGTTGCTGTACCAGGTCGTGTTGCGGCCGCCATGGTGCCGCGTGGTGAAGAGCTCGCCGACCCAGTTGTTGGGATCCGCGTAGTAGGTGCTCTTCCAGAGCGGGACCATGTCGTGCATCGTGTCCTTGTTGCGGAAGCGATCGGACACGATGTTCCACGGCGCGGCCTCGATGCGCGCCTCGATGCCGATCCTCCTCAGCGCGTTGCCAAAGAGCACCGCGGCCTGCTCCGTCTCGGGGAAGCCCGCCAGCGGGTTGATCGTGATCGGGCGCAGCTGGACGTTCGCCTTCGCGAGCTCGGCCCGGGCCTTGTCGAGGTCGAACTCGTAGCCCTTGATGTCCTTGGGCGTGCCCCAGAGGTTGTTCGGGTTGGGGCTGGGGTTGCGGGCGACCGAGCCCTTGAGGATGTCGTTGATGAAGCCGTTGTAGTCGAACGCGTAGTTGAGCGCGCGCCGGAAGTGGACGTTGTCGAAGGGCGGGCGCGACATGTTGAAGGCGAAGTAGAAGACGCGCATCGACTCGTCTTCGAGGATCTGGATGCTCGACTCCTTGCGCAGCCGCTCGATCTGGTCGTAGGGCAGGTAGCCGTCGGTGCCGTGGAAGTCGCCCTTGATCAGGCCCAGGACGCGCGTGTTGACATCGAGCACCGAGCGGAACTCGATCTCGTCAAACCACTTCTTGCCGGCCTCCCAGCCGTGGAAGTGGTCCTTGAAGCGCGTCGCGATGAAGCCGACCGCTGGGTCGTGGCGGCGCAGCATGAACGAGCCCGTGCCCGCGCCGTTGCGGCTGAGCCAGCCCTCGCCGTGGTCGCCGTCCTTGACGTTGCGCTGGACGAGCTTCGCGTTCACGACCTGGATCTCGGGCACGGTCGACAGGAAGATCGCCGACGGCTCCTTGAGCTTGAAGACGACGGTGTGCGGGTCCGGCGCCTGGGTCGTGCCCGGCTGGATCGAGCCGAGGAAGAGGCCGGCGGGCCCCTTCTTCATCGCGAGCATGCGCTCCATCGTGTAGACCACGTCGGCCGAGGTCATCTCGGAGCCGTCGTGGAACTTCACGCCCTTGCGCAGCTTGAAGGTGTAGGTGAGGCCGTCCGGCGAGACCGTGTGGCTCTCGGCCAGCCACGGGATCATCTTCGGCGGGTTGTCCACCCAGCGATAGAGCCCGTCGTACATGTTGATGCGCGACGCGGCGCGGCCGACGTCGAACACCGCATGCGGGTCGAGATTGTCGAAGGGGGAGTTGTTGGCGTGGACGTAGCGCCCCTGCCCGGACGCGAGCACCGGCGCGAGGACGACCGCCGCCGCCATGGCGATCGTGCGTAGCGTTGTCTTTCTCATCTCAAGCCTCCTCCTGTTGTCGGGTTGAACCTGCTTAGCCCTGCGGCCCGCCGGTGACCGGCAGGACCTGTCCGTTGACGAAGCCCGCGTAGGGCGAGGCGAGGAACATCACCGCGTAGGCGATCTCCTCCGGCCGGCCCAGGCGGCGCATCGGCGTGCGTTCGATCAGCGCCTTCTGCCCGGCCTCGCCATAGCCCTGCCACTGGCGCTCGTAGTCGGGCGAGGTGGGCATGAAGCCCGGCGCGACGGCGTTGACCGTGATGCCCGACGGGCCGAGCTCATGGGCGAGCTGGCGCACGAGGCCGAGCTGCGCGGCCTTCGCCGATGCGTAGCTCTGTATCCCGGTCAGGCTCACTCCCATGCCGGCGCGGCTGGCGATGACGACGATGCTGCCGCCGCCGGCGCGCTTCATGCCCGGCACGACGGCGCGCGCGGCGTTGAAGGCGCCCATGACGTTGGCGTCGTAGATGTCGAGCCAGTCGCGCGACGAGACCTGCTCGATCGGCATCTGGCGCTTGCCCCGCACGCCGCCGGCCACATGGACGAGGACGTCGACATGTCCCGTCGCTGCCTCGGCCTCGCGCACGAAGGCGGACATCGCCGCCTCGTCCGCCACGTCGACGACGCGGCCCTCGATCCCGTGGCCGAGCGCGGCCAGCGCGTCGGCGGCCATGTCGCAGGCGAGCACCCGCGCCCCGCGCTCGGCGAATCCCAGCGCGATCGCCGCACCGATGCCGCGCGCTGCGCCCGTTACCAAGACCGTCTTGCCCGTGAACTCGATCTGCATGGTGTCCGCCCTATTCGGCGGCCGGCGGGATGTGGCGCAGCTCGGGGAAGCCGGCGACAACCTCGGCGAAGATGGCGGCGACATGGCCGCCGTCGGCGCGGCGCGCCGAGGCGGGCAGGGCCGCGACGCGGTCGAAGATCCGGCGCTTGACGAAATGGCGCCAGTGGACGGGCAGCCGCCCCAGCGCTGCCGCGAGCGCGGCGTAGCTCGCCGCGTCCCACTCGCGCTCGTAGGCGTCGCGCGCCTCGTTGAAGCGGAAATGCGCCGCCGGCCGGGCCGCGTCCTCGGCGGCGACGCGCGCGCGCGCGGCCTTCGTCGCCTCGGCGTCGATCGCGCCGTCGCGCAGCACCACGCCGTAGTCGCGCGCCGCGCCCTCGACCGAGACCTTGTCCTCCGCGACGTCGCGCAGGACGAGCGCCGGGTCGCGCTCCCATGGCGCGCCCCATCCCGCGCCGCCGGCCGCCTTGATGCGGATCACGTCGCCCGGGTCGAGGTTGACGACGTCCGTGTTGCCGAGGTCCTCGGCGTGGTTCGAGCCGGGATTGCGCCAGAAGCTCGACGTGGCGCCTGGCCCGCCGCGCATCGCGCCCCAGGTGCTGAAGCGCGTGCGGTCGCGGTTGCGCGCGGTGACCACGGAGTTGGGCGAGAAGAGCTGAAACTCGAGCTCGGTGGCGAGCCCGCCGCGCGCCTTGCCGGCGCCGCCACTGTCGCGCACCAGGCCGTAGCGCCGGAAGCGGATCGGCACCTCCGCCTCGTTGATCTCCACCGGCGTGTTCTTGAGGAACGAGGAGTTGGCGCCGGAGCCGTCTGCGCCGTCGCCGAAGGACGAGCCGCCCGCGCCGCCGGTCATAGGGTTGATGGAGGCCATGATGCGCCGGCCGGTCTTCGCGTCGATCGTCTTGACGTTCATGATCCCGGCGCTCGAGCCCGGACCGGCCGGCATCGCCCGCGGCATCGCCGCCTGGAATGCGCCGATGATCAGGCTCTGCAGCCGCCCGCAGGTGAGGCTGCGCATGCCGACCGCCGCCGGGAACTTCGGGTTGAGCACCGATCCCTCGGGGATGATGCAGCGCGCGGGGCGCGTGATGCCGCCATTTAGCGGCAGCGTCTCGTCGATCGTGTAGAGCGAGTAGGTGTAGCCGACCATCAGCAGGATGTGCCGCTCCGCGCCGCCGGTCGGCACGTTGAGCGAGGAATGCAGCTGCGGGTCGGAGCCGGTGAAGTCGAGGACGCATTCCTCGCCGCGGATCCTGAGCGTGAGCTCGAGGCGCACGGGAACGCCGCCCGGGCCGTCCTCGTCGAGGTAGTCGACGAAGTGGTAGTCGCCGTCGGGGATCCGCCCGAGCACGGCGCGCGCGCGGCGCTCGCCGAGGTCGAGCAGGTCCTTGATACCCTGCCTGAACGTGTCGACGCCGAAGCGCCGGATCATGTCGTGGACCTTGCGCTCGCCGGTGGCGACGGAGGCGAGCTGGGCCTTGAAGTCGCCCCAGTTCTGCTCCGGCATGCGCACGTTGGTCAGCATGACGTCGAGCAGCGTCTTGTTGAGCTTGCCCGCCTCGTAGATCTTGCTGGGCGGGATGCGGATGCCTTCCTGGTGCACCTCGGTCAGCTGGCGCGACAGCGAGGCCGGCACCGCGCCGCCGACATCCGTGTTGTGGATGTGGCCGACCGCGAAGGCGACGACCTCGTCCTCCCAGAAGATCGGCTTCCAGATGTGCAGGTCGGGCGTGTGCGTGCAGACATATCCCGAGTAGGGATCGTTGGTGATGCACACGTCGCCCGGCCGGTAGTCGTCGACCATGCGGATCGCGTTGCCGTAGTCGAGGCCGATGAACCAGGTCGCGCCGAGGTCGCGCGGAGAGGCGAAGGTCATGCCGTCCGGCGTCGTCAGGCCGGAGGTGAAGTCCTCGGTCTCCTTGACGAAGGTCGAGTGGGCGGTGCGGAACAGCGTGAAGGCCATCGCCTCCGCCGCGGCCTGCGCGTGGTTGGCGAGCACCTGCAGCGTGACCGGATCGATCGCCATGGGCTCAGCTCCCGCGCGCCAGGATGATGTTGCCGAAACGGTCGACCGAGCCGGCATAGCGGTCGGGCACGATCGTGGTCGTGTCGTCCTGCGCGATCACGCAGGGGCCGTCGAAGGTCGTGCCGTGGACGAGGTCGGCGCGGCGGTGCAGCGCCACGCGGCGCGCCGCGCCGTCGAGCAGGACCTCGATCTCCGCCCCGGGCCGCGCGCGGCCCTCGCGCCGCTCCTGGACCGGCAGCGACGGCTTGGCGCTCTCGCCGACCACGATCATGCGCAGCGCGACGGCGTCGACGCGTGCCTCGCGGTCGGCGTGGCCGTAGATGCGCTCGTGCTCGCGGTGGAACGCGTCCCTGATGCGATCCACGTCGCCGGCCTCGATCCAGGCGAGGTCGATGGGCGTCTCGATCTCGAAGCTCTGGCCGTGGTAGCGCAGGTCCGCCGAGGCGACGAGGCGCGGCGCGCCGCGATGGCCCTGGCGGTCGCGCAGCCAGGCCTCGGCCTCGGCCGCCAGCGTCGAGAAGCCGTCGCGCAGCCGCGGCAGCGTCTCCGCCGAGAGCGGCGCGTAGACCGTGAGGATGAAGTCGTTCTTCACGTCCGCGACCAGCCCGCCGAGCGCGGAGAGGACGCCGGGCGTGGTGGGCACGAGGACCGAGGGCATGCCGAGCTCGCGCGCCAGCAGGCAGGCCGTCATCGGGCCGCCACCGCCGAAGGCGAGCAGGCTGAACTCGCGCAGGTCGACGCCCTGGTGCGCGGCGAGCTTGCTCACCTCGCGATACATGCCGGACACGGCGACCTGGATCACCGCCTCGGCGGCCGAGCGCAGGTCGCGGCCGAGCGCCTTCGCGATCGGCTCCATCGCGGCCTCGGCCTTCGCGCGGTCGACGGTGACCGCGCTGTAGCCGAGCTCGCTGTGGCCCATGAAGCCGCAGACCACGAAGGCGTCGGTGAGCGTCGGGCGCGTGCCGCCGCGACCGTAGCAGGCGGGGCCTGGCGTCGAGCCGGCGCTCTCGGGCCCGACGGTCAGGGTGCCGAAGGCGTCGACCGCGGCGATCGAGCCGCCGCCCGCGCCGATCGAGGTGACCGAGACCGTCGGGATGTAGATCGGGAACTCGCCGACCATCTCGCCCGAGCGATAGCTCGGCTGGCCATCGACGATGACCGACACGTCGGCCGAGGTGCCGCCGACGTCGAGCGCGAGGACGCGCGGCGCGCCGGCGTGGCGCGCGACGAAGGCCGCGCCCATCGTGCCGGCGGCGGTGCCCGACAGCAGCATCTGGATGCACTGGCTCTTGCCGAGCTCGGCGGTCATCACGCCGCCGTTGGACTTCGTGATCATCGGCTCGGCGGCGACGCCGGCCTTGCGCAGCGAGGCCTGCAGCGAGGCGATGTAGGCGGCGACGCGCGGCTGCACGTAGCCGTGCACGACCGCGGTCGAGGTGCGCTCGTACTCGCGGATGATCGGCCACACGGCGGAGGAGGGGAAGACGGGCATCCCCGGCGCCCACGCGCCGATCAGCCGCGCGGCCTCCAACTCGTGGGCGGGGTTCGCGTAGGCATGCAGGAAGGAGAGCACGATGCCTTCCGCGCCGCGCGCCAGCGCGCGCTCCAGCGCGTCGCGCAGCGAGGCGTGGTCGAGCGGCAGGTCGACGCTGCCGTCGGCGAGCATCCTCTCGCGGATGCCGAAGGCCCGGTCGCGCGTGACGAGCGGCTCTGGCCGCCGCGACAGCAGGTGGTAGGGGTCCGGCATCTTGAGGCGCGCGAGCTCGAGCACGTCGATGAAGTTCTCGGTCGTGAACAGGCAGAGGCGCACGCCCTTGCGCTGGATCACCGAGTTGATGCCGACCGTCGTGCCATGGGTGAAGTAGGAGATGTCCGCGGGCGCGATGCCGAAGCGCCGCTGCAGCTCGGAGATGCCCAGCATCACCTCGCGGCCGGGCTCTGCCGGGGTGGACAGGACCTTGAGCGTGCGCACCGCGCCCGTCGCCTCGTCGAGCGCGCAGAAATCCGCGAAGGTGCCACCGATGTCGACGCCAACCCTGCAGGCCATTCCCCGTCGTCCCCCCTGCCTGCCGCCTATGCCGCGTCGCCGATGCCGTCGCGGTGCCCGAGGCGCTGGCTGATGCGCCGCGCGCCGCGCGCGAGCGCGTCGACGATCCGTCGCCGCGCCCCCGGGAAGCGGCGCGTCGCCGCCGCCACGTTTAGGGCCGCGACCAGGCGGCCCGTGTCGTCGAAGACCGGCGCCGCCGCGCCCGAGCCCCCGATCGCGAATTCCTCCTCGACGATCGCGTGGCCTTCGGCGCGCACGCGCTCCACCAGCGCGCGGATCCGCGCGACGTCGGTCACCGTGCGCGGCGTGATGGCGCGCGGCCTGAGCCGGGCGAGGTAGCCGTCGAGCGCGCGCTGGTCCCACCAGGCGAGCAGCACGCGGCCCATCGCCGTGCAGTAGGCGGGACGCAGGCCGTGCGTGTCGGTGTCGTAGCGGACCTGCTCCGGGCTCACGAGCTTCGACACGATGCGGACGTCGCCGCCGGCGCCGCGCGCGCCGAGGATGACCGTCTCGCGCAGGTCGCGGCGCAGCTGCTCCATCACGGGCCGCGCGACCGCCGCGAGGTGGCCGTCGCGCCCGCCGACCCAGCCCCCGGCGCGGAAGGCGGGCGCCAGGGCATAGCGCTCCGTCTCGTCGCGCTCGACATAGCCACGCAGCAGCAGGGTGCGCATCAGCGCGTGCGCGCTCGACTTCGGCAGGTCCAGCTCGACGACGATCTCCGCGAGCGCCACGGGCACGTCGCCGCGCGTCAGGAACTCGAGGATCTCGAGCACCCGCGCCGCCGACTTGACCTCGGCCTCGTTCATGTCCGTGAACCGCGTTCGCGCATGGAAACACGTTAGGGACGCCGCGCGACGCGAGTCAATCTCGACTCGCGCCGGGCGAGGTGGCGACGCTAGTTTGTCCGCCGGGGAACATCCGGAGAGGGGCGGGACATGGCGAGGATCGCGATCGTGACGGGCGGCGCGCGTGGCATCGGGCGCGGCTGCGCGCATGCCCTTGCGGAGAAGGGCTTCGACATCGCGCTCGTCGACCTGCTCGGGCCCGAGATGGAGCGCACGGCGGGCGAGATCCGCGCGATGGGGCGACGCGCCTCGATCCACGTGGCCGACGTCGCCGACTTCGCGCGTGCCGCGCAGATCGTGGCGCAGGTCGAGTCCGAGTGGGGCGGCATCGACTTCCTGCTCAACAACGCCGGCAAGTCGATGCCCAAGCCCATGCTCGAGATCACCGAGGAGGAGTTCGACCGCACGATCGCGATCAACCTCAAGAGCTGCTTCAACTTCATCCACGCCGTCGCGCCGGGCATGAAGCGCCGCGGCGCGGGCCGCATCGCCAGCATGTCCTCGCTCAACGCCCACAATGGCGGCGTGACGAGCGCCGTCTCCAAGTTCGCCTACGCGGCGGCGAAGGCGGGGATCATCGGCATGACCCGCGCGCTCGCCAAGGAGCTGGGCCCGGAGGTCGCGATCAACTGCATCTGCCCGGGCGTGATCCAGACCGAGCTGGGCAACAGCCTGACGCGCTCGCGCGGCGCCGAGATGGTCAAGGGCATCGCGCTGGGCCGCCTAGGGACGCCGGCCGACGTCGCGCAGCTCGTCGCCTTCCTCGCGACGGTCGAGCCGAACTTCATGTCGGGCCAGGACTTCAAGATCGACGGGTACCAGTGGGTCACCTGACATGGGCGCGACGACCCCGGCCTGGGTGCCGGCGCTTGCCATCACCATGGTCATGCAGACCATGGCCGCCTTCCTCGGCCGCGTCTTCCCGGTCATCGGTCCGGAGCTGACCGCCGCCGCCGGCGTCTCGCCCGAGAAGATCGGGCTTCTCGCCGGCCTCGTCGCCGGTGGCACGATGTGGTTCCTCGCCGGCGGCTCGCTGCTGCTCAGCCATTTCGGCCCGGTGCGGCTGCTGCAGATCGGGGCGGTCGTCGGCAGCCTCGGCGTGCTGGCGAGCATCACGGCCTGGTGGCCGCTGCTGCTGCTAGCGGCCTTCGTCGTCGGCGCGGGCTACGGGCCGTCGCCGCCCGCCGGCAGCGAGATCCTGACGCGCAACGCGCCGAAGGGCCGGCGCTCGCTGATCATGTCGGTCAAGCAGTCGGGCGTGCCGCTCGGCGGCGCGCTGGCGGGCCTGATCGTGCCGGCGGTCGCCGCCTGGGGTGGGTGGAGGATGGGCCTCCTCGTGGCCGCGCTGCTGCCGCTCCTCGCCGTGCTCGCGGTGCAGCCCTGGCGCGAGCGGCTCGACGCGCAGCGCGACGCCTCGCGACGACCGACCCTTGCGAACCTCGTCTCGCCGGCGAACCTGACGGCGCCCTTCTCCGTGATCCGCGGCAACCGCGCGATGCTGATGGTCGCGGCCGCGGGGTTCTGCTTCGCCTCGGTGCAGGGCTGCCTGCTGACCTTCTTCGTCACCCAGCTCACGACCGAGATCGGCTACACGCTCGCCGCCGCCGGCGCCGCCTTCTCGGCGATGCAGTTCTCCGGCACCTTCGCGCGCGTCGTCATGGGCTGGGTCGCGGACAGGATCGGCGGCGGGCGCGCGCTCGTCGCGCTGGCCGTCGCGTCGAGCCTGATGGTCCTCGCCGTCTCGGAGATCGCGCCGGGCTGGCCGGTCTGGGCCGTGACGCTGCTCGGCCTGGGGGTCGGCACCACGTCGACGAGCTGGAACGGCGTGTACCTGGCCGAGGTCGCGCGGCTCGCGCCGGAGGGACGCGTCGGGGACGCGACCGCCGGCTCGACGATCCTCACCTTCGGCGGCTACCTCGTCTCGCCGATCGTGTTCGCCTTCGCGGTGCCGATCGTCGGGCGCTACGGCACCTGCTTCGTCGCGCTGGCGGCCATCGCGCTGCTCGCGGTGCCGATGCTGCTGGCGGCGATGCGCGCGGGCCGCGCTGCCTGACGCTCAGCCCTTCGCGTCGCGGATCATGCCGCGCGCGATGACCAGGCGCTGGATC
>VGDA01000109.1 GCA_016869915.1 Alphaproteobacteria bacterium | reverse complement strand
CGGCGGCGTCGGCATCGTTATCGACGCCGAGGGCGGCGAGGTGCGCGTCGTGACGGTGATGGAGGACACGCCGGCATCGCGCGCCGGGCTCCGAGGCGAGGATCGCATCCTCTCCATCGACGGCCAGTCGACCGCCGGGCTGACCGCCCGCGAGGTCGTCCGGCGGCTGCGCGGCCCGGTCGGCGCGCCGGTCGACGTCGAGGTCGGGCGGCCGCCGGACGGCGCCAGGCTGCGCGTGTCGCTGGTGCGGGCGCATATCGTGCCGCAGACCGTGTCCTACCGCCGCGCGGGCGACGCCGCGCATATCCGCGTCTCGGGCTTCAACCCGAGGACCACCGAGGCCCTCGCCGACGCCGTCCGCCGCGCCGAGCGCGAGATCGGCCCGCGCTTCGCCGGCGTGATCCTCGACCTGCGCAACAATTTCGGCGGCTACCTCGACCAGTCGATCTACGTCTCCGACCTCTTCCTGCCGGAGGGCACGATCGTCAGCACGCGCGGCCGGCACCGCAGCGTCAGCCAGGAGAGCTGGGCCCGGCGCGGCGACATCGGCGAGCGGCTTCCGCTGGTGGTGCTGATCAACGGCAACTCCGCCTCGGCCTCCGAGATCGTCGCCGCCGCGCTGCAGGACAATGGCCGCGCGGTGGTGGTCGGGACGACCTCCTTCGGCAAGGGCTCCGTGCAGTCGATCCTGCCGCTGCCCAACGAAGGGGAGCTGGTACTGACCTCGGCGCGTTTCCATGCGCCGTCCGGCTATGCCCTCGCGGAGCTCGGCGTGCTGCCACATCTCTGCACCAGCGGCGGCCGCGACGCGCCGACCGTCATCCTCGACAACCTGCGTGCCGGCCGCTACGCCGACCACGCCGCGGCGGCGCGCTGGCGCAGCGTATCGCCCGAGGATGGCGAGGGGCGCCGCAAGCTGAGGGCCGCCGCCTGCCCGAGCGACACGGCCGAGCGCGACAGCGACCTCGAACTCGCCCGCAGCCTCCTCGCCGACCGCGGCCTGCATGCCCTCGCCCTGGGCAGCACCCCGGCGGTGGCGCGGGTCTCCGCGCGCTGAGCCGCCGCCGAGCCCGCGCGGCGGCGGCTCGCTTGACAGCGTGGCAGCCGCTTGTATGTTCGCGCGCCAGTCCGATCCACAGCGACCCGAGGCCGTCATGGCAAAGTCCAAGCAGACCCTCATCAAGATGGTGAGCAGCGCAGACTCCGGATACTTCTACGTCACCACGAAGAATCCGAAGAAGACGACCGAGAAGCTGACCCTGAAGAAGTTCGACCCGGTCGCGCGCAAGCACGTCGACTTCAAGGAATCCAAGATCAAGTGATCCCTGGCCGCAAGGCCGGGTGACGCGGACAAGGCGGCGGGCCCCGGCCCGCCGCCTTTTCGCATACGCGGCTTGCGCCAGGTCGCTGGGCACGCGTTCGCGCCGATGCGCTGGTAGCTAGGAAGGCCTCTCCGGCTGGGCGCCGGCGGCGGAGGCCACGCGGTTCCGCCCAGCGCGCTTGGCCGCATAGAGCGCCTCGTCGGCGCGCCGCAGGGCCTCCTCGGGCGTGTCACCGGGGCCGCCGATCACGCTGACCCCGACGCTGACCGTGACGGCGAGCTCGAGGCCCGGCGGTCCCGAGGCTGGCCGCAGCGGCGATCCGGCGATCACCCGCCGCAGGCGCTCCGCGACCATCAGCGCCACCTCCTCCCCGGCATCGGGCATGGCGACGAGGAACTCCTCGCCGCCCCAGCGCGCGATGCTGTCGAAGTTGCGGACGTTCTGCTGGATGCGCTGACCGACATGGCGGATCACGTCGTCGCCGATCGCATGGCCATGGGTGTCGTTGATGCGCTTGAATCGGTCGACGTCGATCATCAGGACTCCGACGCGCTTGCCCGAACGCACGGCGCTGGCGGCGAGCGCCTCGAGGTGCCGCGCGAGGTAGCGGCGATTGTGGAGCCCGGTAAGGCTGTCCGTGATCGAGGCGGCGACGCTCTGCTGCAGCGAGGCGCGCAGCCTGTCCTGGTAGCGGCGGCGGCGGACCTGGGTCCTGACCCGCGCGAGCATCTCGTTGCGGTCGGCGGGCTGTACCAGGCAATCGGTGACGCCGATGTCGAGGGCGCGCGCGAGCCGCTGCGGCTCCGCGGAACCCATGATGGCGAGGATCGGAAGGCCGCGCGTCGCCTCCTGGCCGCGGACGCGCGCGCAGAACCGGAGCGGATCGACGCCCGCGACCTCCATGCCGACGATGGCGAGGTCGAAGTCGCCGCGCGCGAGCTCGCGCAGCGCCTCGTCGGGATCGGTTCCCGCGACGATATCGTCGCGATCCACGGCGAGGATCGACCGGATGCGCTCGACCTGCGCCCGGTCGTCGTGGAACAGCAGGATCCGCGCCTCGTCGGCCGGCTCGTCGGCCACGGCGGGAACGGGTTCATGGGCGTCGAGCAGCTGGTTCGTCGCATGGCGCAGGCGCCACTCGTCGGCCAGCATCTTCAACCTCACGAGCGAGCGCACGCGCGCATAGAGCGCGACGTCGTTGACCGGCTTGGTGAGGAAGTCGTCGGCCCCTGCCTCGAGGCCGCGCACCCGCTCCTCCGCCTCGGAGAGCGCAGTGACCATCACGACGGGGACATGGGCGGTGCGCGGATCCGCCTTCAGGCGGCGGCAGCACTCGAAGCCGTCCATGCCGGGCATCATCACGTCGAGGAGGACGATGTCGGGCGGCCTCTGGGAAGCCGTCCTGAGGGCCTCGTCGCCGCTCGAAGCGGTCTGTACCTCGAAATACTCGGCCGAGAGGCGCGCCTCGAGCAGCCTCACGTTCGGCTGCAGGTCGTCGACGACGAGGACACGGGCTGTCATGGCGCTGCGTCCGGCGTGCCGCCCGGGTCAACCCAGGAAATTGCCGACCGTCTCGAGGAACCGCGCGACGGAGATCGGCTTGGCGATGTAGGCCTCGCAGCCGCCCTGGCGGATCTTCTCCTCGTCCCCCTTCATGGCGAAGGCCGTGACGGCGATGACCGGGATCGAGGAGAGGTCAGGATCCTCCTTCAGCCATTTCGTGACCTCCAGCCCCGAGATCTCCGGCAACTGGATGTCCATCAGGATCAGGTCGGGGCGATGCTGCCGGGCGAGCTTCATGGCCTCGAGGCCATCCTTGGTCTGCAGCGTCCCGTAGCCATGCGCCTCGAGGAGGTCGTTGAACAGCTTCATGTTCAGGTCGTTGTCCTCGACGATCAGGACCGTCTTGGTCATGCCGGGCGCCTTTTCTGGTACTGGTGGGAGGCCGGTCTTGGGCCGCCGCCTTGCATACTCGCCGACAGAGTCATACGCCTTTCCTTAAGTTTCGGTAACCCGAGGGACATTGCATGCGGATCGACGGCGGCCTTCGCATCGGCGTCGACCTGGGCGGCACCAAGATCGAGGCGGTGGCGATCGGGCCCGGAGGCGCCCAGCTCTTCAGGCGGCGGCGCCCGACGCCGCGCGGCGCCTACGCCCCCATCGTCGAGGCGATCGCCGGACTGGTCCGCGAAGCCGAGGCCGAGCTCGGCGCGCGCGCGACCGTCGGCGTCGGCATCCCGGGCACGATCTCGCCGGCGACCGGCCTGGTGAAGAACGCGAACTCGACCGAGTTGATCGGCAACCCGCTCCACCGCGACCTCGGCGCGCTGCTCGGCCGCGATGTGCGGGTCGCCAACGACGCCGACTGCTTCGCGCTGTCGGAGGCCGTCGACGGCGCCGGCCGCGGCGCGCGCAGCGTCTTCGCGGTCATCCTCGGCACGGGCGTCGGCGGCGGCCTCGTGCACGCGGGGATGCCGATCACGGGCCCGAACAGCATCGCCGGCGAGTGGGGCCACAACCCGCTGCCGTGGCCGCGGGACGACGAGCGGCCCGGCCCCCGCTGCTATTGCGGCCTCGATGGCTGCATCGAGACCTTCCTCTGCGGCCCGGCCTTCGCGCGCGACCATGCCGCGCGGGCAGGCGGCGCGATGTCCGGTCCGGAGATCGCGGCAGCGGCGATGCGCGGCGAGCCGGCGGCGCTCGAGAGCCTCGAGCGCTACGCCGACCGCCTCGCCCGCGCCCTCGCGACGGTGGTCAACATCTTCGATCCGGAGGTCGTTGTCCTCGGCGGTGGCATGTCGCAGGTCGAGGCGCTCTACCGGCTGGTCCCGGAACGCTGGGGCCGCTGGATATTCAGCGACGAGGTCGCGACCAGGCTCAGCCCGCCCGTCCACGGGGATTCGTCCGGCGTCCGCGGCGCCGCCTGGCTCTGGCCGGCGACCTGAACGACGCGCGACGCGTCAGCAGCCCGGGCGGGGGATCGCCTCGAGCCTGTCGAGCACGCCCCTGATCGTGAATTCCGGGTACTCGAAGCGGAAATCCACAGCCACGCCGTTCTCGAACAGCCGCATCGCGCTCTCGTACTCGGGCTCCGCGCCGCGCTGGTCGTCCATGCGGAAATAGGCCATGCGCACCGGCCAGGAGCGCCCGGCGAGCAGCGTCGCGTCGACGCCGGCTGGCGGCCGGGCGGGTCGCGCCGCGCCAGGCGGCGAGGCCGCGCCGACGAAGGCGTTGACCTCGTAGGCGCCATCGACGGCCGACCCGTCGAAGACCGGGCGCATGACGATGCGGTCGCCGGCCCGCGCGCGGGAGATCAGGTGGATCGTGTGCAGCGTCGGGAAGATCGTCCCCGGCGGCAGCTCGATCACCTCTTCCTCGGGCTGCGTGAACACGACCTTGCCGCCCTTCCCGCTCCCGGCGAGCACGGCGCGGCCGCGAATGTCCTCGACCACTTCGCCCTCGCTCGAGCTGCGCATCGTGAAGCGCATCGTGTTGCCATCGGCCGCCTCCCAGCTCGAGAAGGAGATGTCGGTCTCGATCGTGTCGCCGTCCTGGTCCTGCACTCTGAAGCGCATGCGCTGGGACAGCGTCCAGCCGTCGCATGTCTCCTGAAGCTCGACGGTGAGCGCGCCCTCGATCCCGGCGACCGCCGCCGCGCGCGCGGCGCCGAGCCCGAGCACGTAGGCGGCGCGATGGGAGGCGAGGACGATCTCCTGGGCGAGGGCGCCGGGCCCGGCGCCGATGCACATCGCCAGCGCCATTGCCGCGCCGATCATCCGCCTCGCCATCGCCGTCGCCGTCCTTCCGCCGCCTTGCCCGCACGCGACGCCACTATGGCAGCGGCGCGCGCAAGCGAACATAGTCCGCCGAGGCTTATATCCCATGCCCCTCCTCCTTCCCCGCGTCGTCGCGCCCGGCACCGCGCGCGCCAGGCTCCACGAGGCGCCGGCGCCGCCGGGAGACTGGGCCGTCGCCGGCGCGTTCCGCTATGCCCATCGCGACCCGGCGAGCCTCGTCGGCCGCGAGGCGGTAGCCTTCTCGTCGAGCTGGCTCGGCATCGCGAGCTTCGCGCCCGCCCTGCGCGTCGAGGTGGCGGAGATCGCGCCTGCGGCGCTCGAGGAGGCCGCGCGGCTGCTGGCCGCGCGCATCCTCGGCGCCTGGCAGGATGCCACGCCGGAGCAGGCGGTCGAGGCGGCGCGCGAGGAATGCGAGTTCGCGCTGGCGCTCTGCGCGCACCCGGCAGGGACGATCCTCGAGATTCGCCGCGAGTTCGGCGAGCAGGGCCTCGTCGAGCGCGCCAGCGTCGTCTCCGGGCCGCCGGCGCGAGCGCCCTGAGGCGCGGGCCTAGCCCTTCCTGCGCTCGGGCGGCAGGTCGAGCCGGATGTGCAGTTCCTTGAGGCGCGACGGATGGACGCCGTTGGGCGCCTGCATCAGCAGGTCCATCGCCTGCTGGTTCATCGGGAAGGCGACGATCTCGCGGATGTTCGGCTCGTCTGCCAGCAGCATCACGATGCGGTCGATGCCCGGGGCGGAGCCGCCATGCGGCGGGGCGCCGAACTTGAACGCGTTGAGCATGCCGCCAAAGCGCGCCTCGACCTCATCGCGGCCATAGCCGGCGATCGAGAACGCCTTGTACATGATCTCCGGCAGGTGGTTGCGGATCGCGCCCGAGGAGAGCTCCACGCCGTTGCAGACGATGTCGTACTGGAACGCCTTGATCTTCAGCGGGTCCATCGTCTCGAGCGCATGCAGGCCGCCCTGCGGCATCGAGAACGGGTTGTGGCTGAACTCGACCTTCCCGGTCTCCTCGTCGAGCTCGTACATCGGGAAGTCGACGATCCAGCAGAAGCGGAAGGCGTTCCTCTCCAGCAGGTCGAGCTCCTCCCCCAGCCGCTTGCGCGCGGCGCCGGCGAGCTTCGCGGCGGCGCCGGCCTTGCGGTCGGCCGAGAAGAACACGGCGTCGCCGTCGCCGACGCCGGCCAGCGCCCTGAGGCGCTCGAGTCGCGGCGCATCGAGGAACTTCGCGATCGGGCCCTTGGCGGCGCCGCCCTCGAAGACGATGTAGCCCATGCCCGGCGCGCCCTGCTCCTGCGCCCAGGCATTCATCTTGTCGAAGAAGCTGCGCGGCCTCTCGGCGGTGCGCGGCGCGGGGATGGCGCGGACCACGCCGCCCGCGGCGACGATCTTCGCGAACACGGCGAAGTCCGAGCCGGCGAACACCTCGCCCACGTCGGCGATCACCAGCGGGTTGCGCAGGTCGGGCTTGTCGACGCCGTATCTCAGCATCGCGTCGTCGAAGGTGATCCGCGGGAAGGGCGGCGGCGTGACGGAGCGGCCGCGCGCGAACTCGTGGAACACGCCCGAGAGCACCGGCTCTATCGCGGCGAAGACGTCCTCCTGCGTGACGAAGCTCATCTCGAAGTCGAGCTGGTAGAACTCGCCCGGGCTGCGGTCGGCGCGCGCGTCCTCGTCGCGGAAGCAGGGCGCGATCTGGAAGTAGCGGTCGAAGCCCGAGACCATGAGCAGCTGCTTGAACTGCTGCGGTGCCTGCGGCAGGGCGTAGAACTTGCCGGGATGCATGCGCGACGGGACGAGGAAGTCGCGCGCGCCCTCGGGGCTCGACGAGGTCAGGATCGGGGTCTGGAACTCCGTGAACCCCTGCTCGATCATGCGCCTGCGGATCGAGGCGATCACCTGCGAGCGCAGCACGATGTTGGCGTGCAGGCGCTCCTTGCGCAGGTCGAGGAAGCGGTACTTGAGGCGCATGTCCTCGGGGTAGTCGCCCTCCTGCGCGACCTGGAACGGCAGCGTCTCGGCGGCGGACTGGAGGACGAAGTCCTGGACCTGGATCTCGACCTCGCCCGTGGCGAGGCGGGAATTGGCGGTCTCCGCGGAGCGCGCAACCACCTTCCCGGTCACGGTCACCACGCTCTCGGGCCGCGCCTGCTCGATCGCGGCGAAGATCGGGCTCGACGTGTCGACGACGCACTGCGTCACGCCATGATGGTCGCGTAGGTCGACGAACAGGAGGTTCCCGTGGTCGCGCTTGCGGTGGACCCAGCCGGACAGCCGGACGGTCTCGCCGACCTGCGCGATGCGCAGCTGGCCGCAGTTGTGGGTCCTGTAGGCGTGCATGGCTCAGCTCCCGCGCCGAAAACGGCGCGAAAAGCACATAATGGACCGTGACCTGTCAAGCCGCCGCCCCGCCCCGGCCCCGGAAGGCTGGCGCCTGTGGCCATCTGCCGCTAGAACCCGTCGGGCAAAATGACAGTCATCGCCGAATCAGCCGCCCTGGCCGAGTTCTGCGCCCGCCTTGCCGGCGCCGACTTCATCACCGTCGACACCGAGTTCATGCGCGAGCGGACCTACTGGCCCCAGCTCTGCCTGATCCAGGTCGCCGGTCCCGACGTCGCCTCGACGATCGACCCGCTCGCCCCGGGCATGGACCTCAAGCCGCTGCTGGACCTGCTCTACGACCCGCGGCTGCTCAAGGTATTCCATGCCGCGCGGCAGGACCTCGAGATCTTCTTCCACATGACCGGCGCGGTGCCGCATCCGCTCTTCGACACGCAGGTCGCGGCCATGGTCTGCGGCTACGGCGAGGCGGCGAGCTACGAGACGCTCGCGAGCCAGCTCGCCAAGGCCCGCATCGACAAGTCGGCCCGCTTCACCGACTGGTCGATGCGCCCGCTCTCCGACCGCCAGGTCGAGTACGCGCTCGCCGACGTCACCCACCTGCGGCAGGTCTATGCCGCGCTCGCCCGGCGCCTCACCGCCACCGGCCGCGCCGGCTGGCTTGGCGAGGAGATGGCGACGCTGATGGACCCCGCGACCTATCGCCTCGATCCCGAGACGTCGTGGATGCGCTTCAAGCCCAAGAACCCCAAGCCCCGCTACCTCGCGGTGCTCAAGGAGGTCGCGGCATGGCGAGAGCGCGAGGCGCAGAAGCGCGACATCCCGCGCAACCGCATCATCCGCGACGAGAGCGTGGTCGAGATCGCCGCGCATCCGCCGCGCACCCTGGACGACATGGCGCGGCTGCGCGGCATGTCGAAGGGTTTCGCGGAGGGCCGGCTGGGCCAGGACCTCCTCAACGCGATCGAGCGCGGCATCGCCCTGCCCGACGCGCAGGTGCCGCGGCTCGATCCGACCCCCGAGCTGCCCGGCGGGCTGGGCGCGACCGTCGACCTCCTCAAGGTCCTGCTCAAGATGAAGTGCGAGGCCGCCGGCGTCGCGCAGAAGCTGGTCGCGACCACGGCCGACCTTGAGCTCGTCGCCGCCGACGACGATGCCGAGGTGCCCGCCCTGAGGGGGTGGCGGCGCGAGCTCTTCGGCCGTGCCGCGATCGACCTCAAGCATGGCCGCCTCGCGCTTGGCCTGGACGGGCGGCGCCCGAAGATCATGGACGTGGCGCAGGGCAACCCGGCGCCGTGAGCGCCCCGCCCGTCCCCTTCGTCCCGCCGAGCGCGCTGGACCCGGTGGTCCGCGCGCTCACCTACCCCTACCCCGCGCCCGCCCACGACTACCTTTTCCGCGACGGTCGCGCGCAGCCCGTCGCGGCCCTGTCTCCGCGCGACCGCGATGGCCGCGTACCCGTCCTCGCGATCGGCTCCAACCGCGCGCCGGAGCAGCTGCAGCGCAAGTTCGCCGACATGCCCGGCGCGGAAATCGCCGTCGAGCGCGTGCGCCTGGCCGGCTTCGACGTCGTGCACTCCGCGCATCTCTCCGGCTACGCCGCGCTCGCGGCCACGCTGCTGCAGGCGCCGGGCGTGGTCGCCGAGGTCTGCGTCACGTGGCTGCCCCCGGCGCTCATGGACCGCATGCACGCGACCGAGGGTATCGGCACGCATTACGACTTCGTCGCCTTCGAGGGCGTCGGCATCGAGGTCGTCGCCGGCGGCGCGATGTCATCGGTCTTCGGCTATGTCTGCCGGATGGGCGCGCTCGACTTCGGCGACGGCCCGCGCGGACTGTCCGCGGTCGCGGCGACCGGCCGCGCCCACGCGCCGCTCGACCAGCGCGCGGCGCAGGCGCACCTCGTGTCGCGCCTCGGCCTCGCGCTCGACGTGGAGGACTTCGTGCGCGGCAACGCGGCGGACGCGGCGCTGCGCGCGCGGCGCGAGTCCCTTCTC
>VGDA01000108.1 GCA_016869915.1 Alphaproteobacteria bacterium | reverse complement strand
GTCGTAGAACGTCGCCGGGAGGTCGAGGGTGGAGACCGGATGCGGCACGACCTTGCCCGCAGGCACGCCCGGCCCCTGCATCAGGCAGCCGATGCGCAGCAGCCCCTCGTAGTGCATCGGGCCCTTGAGCAGGAGGCCGTGATCGCCGAGCCAGTCGCCATGATCGGTCGAGTAGACCACGAGCGTGTCGCGCGCGAGGCCCAGCCGCTCGAGCTCGATCATGATCCGGCCGACATTGTGGTCGATCAGCGAGATCATGCCGTAGTAGTTCGCCGTCAGGTGGCGCAGCTGCAGGTCGGTCTGGGGCGGCGTGCGCGACTGCTTGGCGCGAAAGGCGCGCAGCTCGGGATCGTCCAGCTTCGGCGTGCCGTCGAGGCTCGCGCGGTGCCACCAGGGCCTGCGGTCGAGATCGAGAGCGCGATGCGCGGGCAGGTCGACCTCGTCGGGATGGTGCAAGAAGCACCAGGGGGCCGGCGCATCGAAGGGATGGTGCGGATCGGGGAACGACGCCCAGGCGATCCACGGCCGGTCCTTGTTTGCGCGCATGAAGTCGATCGTGCGATCCCCGACCCAGGTCGAATTGTGGAAGGCGGGCGGCAGGGCCGAGTTCCAGGTCTGCGCCGCGCCGACATCTGGCGGCAGCTTGGCGAGGAACATCCTGTCGAGCAGCTCGCCGCGGCCGTCCTTGTGGTACCAGGCCTCGTAGCTCAGGCCCTGCGGCGGCTTCTGCGGCAGGAACATGTTGTGCCCGGCGATCATCATCTCGACGTGCTGGAAGCCCATGTAGGGCCCGCACCAGTCGGCGGCGAAATCCTGCGAGCTCGACCGGCACTCCGGGCGCCCGGTCGGCTCGAAGGTGTGGAAGGTCGAGAAATGCGCCTTGCCGATGAAGCCCGTGCGCCAGCCAGCCCGGGCGAAGACGCTCGCGAAGCCATGCGCGGCCACGCCCTCCTCGAGGTCGATGCCGTTGTCGCGCACGCCATGGGTGCGCGGCAGCAGACCGGTGAGGATCGAGGCGCGCGAGGGCTGGCACACGACGTTGGGGGTGATGCAGGCGGAGAAGCGCGTGCCCGCGGCCGCCATCATGTCGAGATGCGGCGTGCGGACCTTGCGCCCCTCGAAGCCGTAGCAGTCGCCGCGCTGCTGGTCCGACGTGATCAGGAGGATGTTGGGCTTGCGTGGCATTGGCCTCACGCCTCGATCCGCGTCGCGAAGACGGGCTTCTGCCCGGGTGCCGGCGAATAGCCGAAATCGCCGCGCCTGATCAGCGCCTCGACGCCGCCGTGGCGCGCGATCTTCGCCTCCTGGTCGGCGAAGGCGCGCGCATTCACCGCCTCCGGATCGACGATCTTCCTCAACTCCGCCTCCATCCGCGCGACGACGTCGCGATGGGCGGGGCTTTCGCCGAGATCCGTCGCCTCGCCGGGATCCGCCTCGAGGTCGAAGAGCTCGGGCCGGAAGCCGACATGGTGGATGTACTTCCAGCGGCCCTTGCGGACCATGTACATGGCGGTGATCGAGCCGGCGGCGTGGTACTCGCCGAAGGCGACGCGCTCGGGATCGGGCGGCGCATTGGCGAGTTCGACCAGCGACCGCCCGGGCAGCTTGCGCTCCTTGGCATCGGGCGCGAGGCCGACGCTCTCGACGATCGTCGGGTAGACGTCCACCAGGCTCACCGGGGTCGCGCAGGTCTTGCCGGCCGGGACGCCGGGCCCCGCGACGATCATCGGGATCGCGGCGGACTCCTCGTAGTGGACCGACTTGCCCCACATGTGCCGCGTGCCGAGATTGTCGCCATGGTCGGTGCTGTAGACGACCCGCGTGCTGTCGGCGAGTCCGGCGTTCCTCAGCGCCGCCAGCACCCTGCCGATGTTGTCGTCGAGGAAGGTGACCATTCCGAGGTACGCGGCCAGCGCGACGCGCACCTTCTCCGGCGTGAAGAAGTCGTCGTAGCTCATGCAGCTGCGCAGCGCCTCGACCGCCGGGTGCTTCGGGTAGTCGTCGGTGCCGTAGAGCCGCGGCATCGGCAGCGACTCCGGCGGGTACATCGCGAAGAACTCCGGCGGCGCCACGAGCGGGAAGTGGGGCTTCACGAAGGACACGAACAGGCACCAGGGCTTCTCGTGCCGGCGCGCGTGCGTGGTCAGCCACTCGATCGCGCCGTCGCGGATGTTGCGGTCGTAGGCGGCGTAGGTCGACTCGCCGGGGCCGGCGCCTTTCGCGAGGTCCGGCATGCCGCCGCGCGCCGCCGCCTTCGGCCGGCGGATCAGCCCGAGCAGGTCACCCTGCCCGTCGACGACGTGCAGCGGGATGACCTCCTCGGCGAAGCCGTTGTCGTCGGCCGCCGAACGGAAATGCAGCTTGCCGATCGACATCGTGTGGTGCCCGGCGGCCTTGAGGCGGTGGCCCCAGCTGCGGATCGAGCCGTCATAGGGATGCGCGTTGTCCCAGCAGCCGTTCTCGGCGACGTAGGTGCCGGTCTGCAGGCTGGCGCGCGCCGGCACGCAGATCGGGCAGTTGGTGTAGGCCGCCGTGAACCTCGTGCCTCGCGCCGCGAGGGCATCGAGGTTGGGCGTGCGGACGATCTCGTGCCCGTAGCAGCCGGCGACGTCGCGCGTGTGCTCGTCCGACAGGATGAAGAGGACGTTGCTCGGCTGTGTGGTCATCGAACCCTCGGGAAGGACGTGGCGCAGGGACCGCCCGGCGGCCGCTCGGGGCGTCCGGGGAACTCGTCGGCGGATCGAGGATGGCTCGCGGCGAAGCGGGCGTCGTGGGCGTGCTCGTCGCCGCCGCGGCCATCCCGGCGCGCCTGGCCTCGCGGCCCTGCGCGCACGTCGCGATCGTCTCCCGGCATCAGCCCGCCGTGACGTTGTTGCGCTGGGCGAGCTGCTTCATCGCCTCGTACTGGCGGGAGATCTCGGCCTCGAGCTCGGCCCCCTTGAGGAAGGCCGGGACGATGTTGAACTCGGCGAGCTTGTTCTTGACCTCGGCATCGTCCATGCCGGCGCGCAGCGCCTCGGCGAAGCGGTCGACGCGATCGCGCGGCGTCGCCCTGGGCATCCACCACCAGTAATTCAGGTTGAGGAGCAGATCCGTGCCCTGCTCGCGCGCGGTCGCCAGGTTCGGCCAGCTGGCAAGTCGCTGCGGCGCGAACAGCGCGAGGATCGTGAGGTCGCCGGAATCGACGAGCGGCTTCGCCTCGTTGACCGTCAGGAACGCGCAGTCGACATGGCCGCCGGCCAGCGCGGTGCGCGTCGGGCCGCCGCCCCCCGTGTTCACGAAGCGGAACTTCACCCCCGTCTTGTCGCCCAGCGACAGGAACAGGAAGTGGTTGATCGCGCCGATCTGCACGCCCGCCTTGAGCTCGCCCGACCGGGCGGCGTCGAGGAAGGACGGCAGCGTCTGGTAGGGCGCCTTGCGGTTCACGACGACGGCGACGTACTCGGTCGCCACCTGCGCGACCTGCGCGAAGGCCTCCGGCCCGAAATCCATGACCTTGAGCGTCGCCGCCGTCAGCAGGGCCTGATGGACGGCCAGGACCGTGTGCCCGTCCGGCGCCGCGTCGCGTACCTGGCGATTGCCGATGGAGGTGCCGCCACCGACGACGTTGGCGATCGCGACCCCTTGTCCGAGGAGGCGCTGCAGCGGGACCTGGAAGAAGCGCGCCACGTAGTCCGCGCTCCCGCCCGGCGGATTCGGCACCACGATGCGGATCGGCTTGTCGGGATAGGCCTGCGCGCGCGCCGCCGTCGCGAGCGTGGTGGCGGCGAGGCTGGCTGCGATGACTTGCCTGCGATTCATGTGTCTCTCCTTCCCTGGCGAGGTCTAGTCGGGTCTCACGTCGTGACGGCGCCCCTCCGGCGGCGGCGCCATTGGCGCAGGAGCGGCCAAGCGAACATGGCGATCGACACGACGAGGAACGAGAACGCGACCGGACGGTCCAGCAAGGGCCGCAGCGACCCGTCGCTTGCCATCAGCCCGGCCCTGAGCTGGCCCTCGGCGAGCGGCGCCAGTATCAGCCCGATCACGAACGGCCCGAGCGGCACCGAGGCCAGCTCGAGCCCGAAGCCGATGACGCCGAAGGCGAGCATCGTCCACAGGTCGAACATGCGCCCGTTCTCGGCCAGCGCGCCGATCGCGCACAGCACGATCACGATCGGCAGAACGTAGGCGCGCGGGATGTACATCAGTCGCGCGATCAGCAGGCAGCCCGCGATCATCATCGCGTACATCGCGACGTGCGCCGCGAGATGCGTGGCCATGAGCGCGCTGACCACCTCGGGCGAGTTCGAGAACAGCGTCGGCCCCGGCTGGATGTTGTGCATCAGCAGCGCCGCCAGCAGGATCGAGGCCGCCGGACTGCCGGGGATGCCGAGCGTGATCATCGGGATCAGCGCTCCACCGGTATTCGCATTGTTCGCGGTCTCGGCCGCGACGATGCCGTCGTCGAAGCCGGTGCCGAACTTCTCCGGCGTCTTCGACATGTTCTTCGCCGTCGAGTAGGAGACGATCGAGCTGATGCTCGCGCCCACGCCGGGCAGGATCCCGATCCACACGCCGATCGCGGCGGAGCGCACGATGTTGAAGGCCTGGCGGGCGTAGTCGCGCGGGCCCAGGAAGATCCCCCGAAGGCTGGGATCCAGGCGCTCGAAGCGCTGGCCGGCATGCATCGCGTCGGCGAGCACCTGGCTGATCGCGAAGGCGCCCAGGATGACCGCCAGCGTGCTGAACCCGCCGGCCATCTCGGCGAAGCCGAAGGTGAGTCGCTGCTGGCCCGAGGTCTCGTCGATCCCCGGGAAGGAGACCAGCATCCCGAAGAGGCCGGCGAGCAGCCCCTTGATGACCGACCCCTCGCTCAGCGTGGCGATCAGCACCAGTGCCATCAGCACGAGCGCGAAGTTCTCGAACGGGCCGAACACCAGCGCCAGCCGCGCCATGGCCGGCGACAGCGTCACCAGCGCCACCCACGAGATCGCGCCGCCGATCAGCGAAGCCGAGATCCCGAGCCCGAGCGCCCGGCCGGGCCGGCCGCCGCGCGCCATGGGGAAGCCGTCGAGCGTCGTCACGACGGCCGAGGGCTCGCCCGGGATGCGCATCAGCGTCGCCGTGATCAGCCCGCCGGAGATCCCGCCGACATACATCGACGTCATCAGGATCACGCCATCGACGCTCGTCATGCGGTAGGTGAAGGGCAGCGACAGCGCCAGCAATGCCCCGCCCGTCAGGCCCGGCAGCGCGCCGACGACGATGCCGAGGAAGGTCCCGAGCAGGAGCAGTCCGAGCGGCCCCGGCGAGAGCAGGTGCAGGAATCCCTGGGCGAGATCCATGCGGCACCTAGGGGAGGGAAACCATCATGGCGCGGAACCCGGCATCGAGGCCGAAGCCTGACACCAGCGCCACCGCGGCCACGACCGCGAGCGAACGCGGCGCGCGGTCGCTCAGTTGCCAGCCGAGCACGAGCATGAATGCGATCGACGCGTAGCGGAAACCCATCGCCGGGACCGCCGCGACGAAGGCGACGGTCGCCGCGATCGCGACCACCTACAACCCGGGTCGCACCGCGTAGCTGTCGTCGATCGCCTCCGTCGACACGAAGTACGACGCGGCGTCGCCGCGCATCGACTTGCGCAGGACCACCCCGGCAAGGAGCACGAGCGCCAGCGCTATCACGGCGGCGGCCGTCCAGAACGGGATCGCCGCCGCGCCCACCGGATCGAAGGGCGCGCGCGGCTGGTTGCGCAACCCCCACATCGTCAGCGCGCCGGCGGCGATCATCGCCACCGCGAAGCCGGCGTCGCTGCGCGCGCTCCCCCCGTTCGACACTCAATCCTCCCGTCGCGGCGTCGCGCGCCTTGCGCCCGACCCCCTAGAGAACGTTGGCACGCCCGTCCGCGGCGGGCAACTACCGCCCGGGTCCAAAGCCATAACCATCGGGTATCGCCAAGCAGTTGCAGCAGATGCGCCACGTCATCTCGCTGGTCGAGCATCGCCATCCGCGACGGCCGCGAGGGGCGCATCGCGATCGGCTCGGCCCCCAGAGTGATCGCGAGCGTGCTCCCGATCGCCACCGCGCGCCTGCTGGCGGGTCGGAACGACCTCAAGGTGACGGTGGTCGGCGGCCTGCACGACAGGCTGTTCGATTGGCTGCGCGCCGACGATCGTCACGCGCCAGCACCTGGAGGCGGCCCTGCATGCGCACGGCCTGGAGCCGCCGAACCTCGCGATCGAGACGAACGCGCTGTCGTTCATGCGCGCGATGACGCTCGAGACGGACTACCTCGCCTATGTCCCGGCCGTGACCTTGGCCCCGGGACGGGAATGCGCCGGCCTCGTTCCCGCCGGCATGGCCTGGCTCGACTGGGACAGGCCGGTCGGCCTGACGCTGCGCCGCCGCGGCGTCCTCTCGACCGCCTGCCGGCGCCTCGTCGCCGAGCTGCGCAAGGTCTGCGCCGAGCGCTTCCCCGGTCAACGCCCGCCAGCGCCGAGGGCGCGGCGCGGCGTGGCTGGACGCGCGCTCGACCACCACGGGCTGGTCTGACGCGCATCCGCGCCGGGACGCGGGGCTCCGGCGGGCACGGAGGTGCCGAAGGCGCCGGCGCGCGCGCCGCGCGCCGCGCTCACGCCCGCCGCCCGCCGCGCAGGCTGCGCAGGTTGTGCACGTGGACGTGCTCGCCCGGCGCGATCGCCGCGGTGGCGGCGCCGATCGGCTGTCCGTACTTGCGGATCGCGTCGCCTGGCGAGAGCGCGCGCAGCGCCAGCTTGTGCCCGAGCGCGATCGGCGCGGGCACGGCGAGCAAGCGCACCGTGTCGCCCTGCCGCACGCGCACCGTGCCGGCCGCGACGTCGCGCAACGCCACCGCGACATCGTCGGCGGGGTCCAGCGCGATGGCGTCCCAGCGCATCGTCAGCCCTTCGCCGCGCGGCGCGCCCGCATGCCGGCGGGCCCCTCGCGCAGCGCGGGCATCGAGCCGACATCGTCGCAGCGAGGACCCGTGCCGGCGTGGTGGATGGCGGGCGCATCGCCCCTCTTCGCGACGTCGCGCGCCATCGGTCCGCCGATGGCGCTGGGGCCGATGGACCCAACGCGGGCCATGCCACGTCCTGCGGTTCGCGCGCTCATGCGCGCGCCTCGCGCCGGCCGCGCCGCCGGTGGCTCACAGCGATCCCCCCACGCGGATGAAGGTCTCGTCGCCCTCGTCCAGGATCTCGCCCCAGCTTCTCTCGCCCGAGGCGACCGCGAGGATCCGTTCGAACAGCCGGGCGCCGGCGGCGTCGATTTCCTCGGCGCCGGCGAGGATGGCGCTGCCGTCGAAGTCGATCTGGTGCGGCAGGCGGGCGACGGTGTCGGGTCGCACGCTGATCTTCAGCGTCGGCGCGATCGCGTTGCAGAAGCTGTTGCCGGCGCCGGTCGTGAACAGCATCAGGTTGGCGCCGCTCGCCGCGAAGCCGGTCAGCGATTCCGGGGAGAAGGCCGGCGCGTCCATCACGTAGAGGCCGGGACGACCCGGCTCCTCGGCGATCGCGAGCACCCCCTGGATCGGCCGCGTGCCGCCCTTGGCGATCGCGCCGAGCGACTTCTCCTCGATCGTCGACAGGCCGCCGCGGATGTTCTCCTGCCCGGGATTGTTGCCGGTCAGGTCGAAGCCAGTCGCCGCGACGGCGGCCTCGCGGCGCATCACTGCGGCGACGATCGCCTCGCCGACGGCCGGCGTCGCGCCACGCCGCGCGAGGAGCTGCTCCGCGCCGAGCCACTCCACCGTCTCGCCGAACACCGCCGTGCCGCCGGCGTCGACGACCCGATCCACCGCGGCGCCCGCGAGCGGATTGGCGCCGAGGCCGGAGGTCGCATCCGAATGGCCGCATTCCACGCCCAGGAACAGCGCCGAGGCCGGGCATGCCTCGCGGCGCAGGCGCGAGGCGTCGCGCACGAGCACCGCCGCGCGCCGCGTGCCGAGTTCGCCCAGCGCCAGCGAGTCCTCGTGCACGTCGTCGAGCGCCGCGACTTCCACGGGCTTACCGGTCGTCGCGACGGCGGCGGCGACCCGGTCCGCGGCCTTGCGATCGGCGCCGACGACCAGCACCGCCGCGACGTTGGGGTTGCGCGCGAGCCCGACCAGCTGGCGCTCGTGAACCAGCTTGTCGTCGCCGAACTGCCCGCGCCCATATGGCGTCGCGACGAGCAGCGTGCCGCGCACGTCGCGCGCGATCCGCCGCGCGGCGCCGCCGACCAGGCCCAGGATCGAGAGCACGAGCACGTGGTTGCGGGTGCCCGCGCGCCCATCGGGCCGGCGGTAGCCGAGAAAGCCGCTGGATGGCGGCATCGATGTCCCCTCCCCTGCCGGCCCGGCGGCGGCGCGCCGGCGTCACGCCCGCCCGCGGGCGGCGAGCCGGCCTGCCGGTCGCACGGGATGTTAGCTGCCATGCCGGGGGAGACAAGCCGGGACACGGGTCCCGGTCAGGGCGGCATCTCCGGGCCCGGGCTCCTCGGGGCCCGGCGCGGCTCAGTCCGCCGTGACGCGGTCCGTGGCCTTGCGCGCGACCCAGCGGCCGAGCGCGCCGGGGCCCGATGGGTCGTCGCCATCGCGTCCTGGCCGGTTCGGCGGCTGGGTCCAGCGACGCTCGACGACCTGGCGCACGCAGATCGCGACGAGCGGCGCATAGGCGGCGATGACGAGGGACCACGAGGGCAGGAGCAGGGCGAGGGCTGCCGGGGCGACCAGCGCGCGCTCGACGACGCGGAGCGGGCCCAGCATGTGTCCCTCGAGAACGAACACCGCGGCGGCGAGGGAAACGAGCGCCAGGACCGCCAGCGCCGCCTGCTCCGCGATGCCTCCGCCGATGCCGATCAGCTCGGGCCTGGTCACGAACATGAAGGGCAGGACGAAGCATGGCAGCCCGAGCGCCACGCAGATCATCGATGTGCGCATGTAGCTGCCGCCGGAGATGTTCGAGGCGACGAGCGCCGCCAGCGCGACCGGCGGCGTGATCGAGGCGACGTTCGCGAAGAAGAACACGAAGAGATGCGCGGCGAGCAGCGGCACGCCCAGCTTCACGAGGGCGGGAGCGCCAAGGAGCGCGACGAGGATGTACGCGGCGGACGTCGGCACGCCGCAGCCCAGCACGATGCAGGTCGCGGCCGCCATGAGCAGAAGCGGCCACAGGGCGCCGCCGGCGACCTCGAGCATCATGTGCGACATGCGCTGGCCGAGGCCGGAGGCGACGAACATCTCGACGAGGACGTTGATCACGGCGACGACGATCGCGATCTGGGCGCCGCTGATCGCGCCGAGCCGGGCGGATTGACCGCAGGCCGCGAGCACCGAGCGCAGCGCCGCGATCGGCGTGCGCCGGAGGGCGTGGAGCCGCTTGGCGGCCTCGCCTGCGAGCATCAGCACGGATGGATAGAGCGCGGCGCTCCCGGCGGGGATCGTGTCGCTCGACAGGCATGCGAAGAGGAGCACGATC
>VGDA01000107.1 GCA_016869915.1 Alphaproteobacteria bacterium | reverse complement strand
CCCCTTCCTGGTCTCGCTCGCGACGATCGCGATCGTCCCGCGCCGCATGCAGGCCGACAAGGACGCGCTGCAGAAGCAGCCCGTCGGCACCGGGCCCTTCGCCTTCGCGGAGTGGCAGCCCAACGGCTTCATCCGCCTCGCCCGCCATGGCGGCTACTGGGAGGCGGGCCTGCCCAGGCTCGAGGGGCTGAAGTTCAACATCGTGCCGGAGTCCGCGACGCGGCAGGTCGGCCTCTCCGGCGGCAGCTACGCGATGCTGCCGAACATCGATGCCGCCACCGCGCTGCAGCTGCAGGACAGGCCCGGCGTGCGGATCGTGGAGACGCTCGAGCTCGCCTACACGCTTGTCGGCATGAACGTGTCGAAGCCGCCGTTCAACGACCCGCGCGTGCGCCGCGCGCTCAACCACGCGCTCGACCGCGCCGAGATCGTGCAGGCCGCGCAGTTCGGCAAGGGCTTGCCGGGCGGCCCGCTCTCGCCCGCGCTCAAGGACTGGGCGATCGACACGAAGGAGTTCCCCTGCTACGCGCATGATCCGGCGCGCGCGCGGGCGCTGCTGAAGGAGGCCGGCCTCTCCGAGCCGGTCGCGGTGACGATGAACGTCCTGCCGCGCCAGGACATCAAGGACATTGCGCAGGTCGTGCAGGCGCAGCTGGCGAAGGCCGGGTTCAGGGTCGAGCTGCGCAACCAGGAGCTCGGCCAGTTCGTGCAGGACTGGCGCAACTCGAACTTCGACATGTTCGCGTCGACCAACGCCGGCAGCCCGGACCCCGACGACTATTTCTACCGGACCTTCCGCACGGGCGGCTCGACCAACGTCTTCAAGTACTCCGACGCCAGGGTCGACGAGCTCCTCGACAAGGCGCGCGCGGCCACCGACCAGGCGCAGCGCCGCGCGATGTACGCGGACGTGCAGAAGGCGCTGGCCTGCGAGGGGCCGGTCGCGCACCTGACCTATGGCCAGCTCTTCACCGCGCTGCGCGCCAACGTGCAGGGCTACGAGATCATGGCCAACCGCTCGCTGTCCTACCTGCGCGGGGCGAGCGCCGCGCGCTGAGCCCGCGCGCCCGCGGCCGCACCGGATCCCCGGGCGGCCGCGGGCCCGCATCGACGCCCCAGCATGCCGACCAGGCTCCTCGCCGACCGCGCCACGGACCTCGTCCTCGTCGTCCTCGGCGTCTCGGTCGTCGTCTTCCTGCTGATGCGCATGATCCCCGGCGACGCCGTGGCGATCATGCTCGGCGCCAACACCGAGATCACGCCCGAGCGCCTCGCGGCGCTGCGCGCGCGCTTCGGCCTCGACCAGCCGCTGCTCGCCCAGTACCTCGCCTGGGCCGGCGCGGCGCTCTCCGGCGACCTCGGGACCAGCCTCTGGACCGGAAGGCCGGTCGCCGAGGAGATCGCGGCGCATGCCGGCGTCACGCTGCAGCTCCTCGCCATGTCGCTCGCCTTCGGCGCGGCGCTCGCCGTGCCCGCGGGCTGCGCGATGGCGCGCGTGCGCGGCGGCGCGGCCGATGTCGCGCTGCGCGTCGCCACCATCGCCGGCATCACCGTGCCGTCCTTCTGGCTCGGCATCGTGATGATCCTCGCCGCGGCCAGCCTCGCGCCCTGGTTCCCCGCGGTCGGCCACGTCCCCTTCGCGCAGGACCCGATCGGCAACCTGCAGCGCATGGCGCTGCCGACGCTGGCGCTGGGCCTTCCCATCCTCGCCTCGCTGTCGCGCCTCGTGCGCACGGCGATGCTCGACGCGCTGGGGCAGGACTACGTCCGCACGGCGCGCGCCAAGGGCCTGTCCGAGCGCCGAGTCGTCTATCGCCACGCGCTGCGCAACGCGCTGCTGCCCTTCGTCACCAGCGTCGGCATCACCGCCGGCTACCTCTTCGGCGGCGCGATCGTCGTCGAGCAGGTCTTCGCGCTGCCGGGCATCGGCCGGCTCGTGCTCGGCGCGATCTCGGAGCGCAACTACCCGCTGGTGCAGGCGACGATCCTGATGGTGACCGTCGGCTTCGTCGTCGTGAACTTCGCGGTCGACATGCTCTACGCCGCGATCGACCCGCGGGTGCGGCGATGAGCCTCGTCGCGGCGCTGCGCGGCCACCGGCTGCTGTCCTTCGCCCTGGCGCTCGTCGCGCTGCAGGTCGTGCTGGCGCTGCTCGCGCCCTGGATCGCGCCGCACGACCCGCTGGCGCAGGTCGTGGTGCGGCGGCTCAAGCCTCCCGACGCGATCTCCTGGCTCGGCACCGACCAGCTCGGGCGCGACAACCTCTCGCGCATCCTGCACGGCTATCGCGCGTCGCTCGCCATATCGGGCGGCGCGGTCGCGCTCTCGCTCGTCGTCGGCGGCGCGATCGGCATGGTGGCGGCGCTCAGGCGCGGCTGGACCGACCGCATCGCCATGCGGCTGATGGACGTGGTCTTCGCCTTCCCGCTGATGCTGCTCGCGATCGGCATCGTCGCGGTGCTCGGACCGATGCCCTGGACGACCGGCCTCGCCATCGCCGTGGTCTACACGCCAATCTTCGCGCGGCTGGTGCGCGCCCCGGCGCTGGTCGTCGCGCAGAGCGAATACGTCGCCGGCGCGCGCGCGATCGGCGCCTCCGACGCCCGCATCCTCCTGCGCCACATGCTGCCGAACCTCGCCAGCATCCTGCTGGTGCAGGCGAGCCTCCTGCTCTCGGCGGCGATCCTGGTCGAGGCGTCGCTGTCCTTCCTCGGGCTCGGCACGCAGCCGCCGACGCCCTCGCTCGGCCTGATGCTGTCGGAGGGGCGGAACTTCCTGATGCTCGGGCCGTGGAGCGCGATCTTCGCGGGCCTCGCGATCCTGTTCCTGTCCTTCGGCTTCAACCTGCTGGGCGACGCGCTGCGCGACACGCTCGACCCGCGGCTCAGGAAGCTGGCGTGAGGATCCGCCGCGCCCATCCCGTCGACATCGCGCCGCTGGCGCGCATCGCGGCGGCGTCCTACCGCGCGGCCTTCGCCGCGATCATCGGGCCGCGCGCGCTCGCCGCGCGCGACGCCGGCTTCTTCGCGCGGCGCTTCCGCCGCCAGCGCCGCAGGCTGCGCCTCGCGAGCGTGGGCGGCCGAGCGGTCGGGTTCAGCATGGCGACGCGCCGTCACCTCGACATGCTCTTCGTCGACCCGCGCTTCGCGGGGCGCGGCGCGGGCCGGCGCCTGCTCGCCGAATGCGAGCGACGCGGCGTGCGCACCCTGGAATGCTTCCGCGACAACCACGCCGCCCGGCGCTTCTATGAGAAGGCGGGATGGCGGCTCGTGCGCGCCCATGCGCGCCGCTTCGCCGGCGCGATCCACCATTTCGTCGACTACGAGCGGCCGGCTTGACGCCGCCGCGCGGCGATTCCCATAGTCCGCGATGATCCTGCAGCACGCGACATGGGCCGACATCGAGGGCTACCTGCGCCGCTCGACCGGCATCGTGGTCCCGGTCGGCTCCACCGAGCAGCACGGCCCGGACGGCCTCATCGGCACGGACGCGATCTGCGCCGAGGCCATCGCGCGCGGCATGCCCGCCCATGCCGACATCCTGGTCGGCCCGACGCTCGCGCTCGGCGCGGCGCAGTTCAACCTCGGCTTTCCCGGCACGATCAGCCTGCGCGCCGCCACGCTGATGGCGGTGGTGCAGGACTACGTCGCCTCGCTCGCCGCGCAGGGCTTCCGCCGCTTCTATTTCCTCAACGGCCATGGCGGGAACATCGCGCCGGTGCAGGCCGCGTTCCACGACATCCACGCCGCGGCGAGCCTGCGCGGCGGCGATGCGTCCGCGCTGTCGCTGCGCCTGCGCAGCTGGTGGGAATATCCCGCGGCCGACGCGCTGCGCCGCCAGCTCTATGGCGAGCGCGAGGGCATCCACGCCACGCCGAGCGAGATCGCGATCGCGATGGCGGCGGTTCCCGGCGCGCGCCGGGAGGCCGCCGCAGGGCCGGGCTGGGTCCGCGTGCCGCCGGAGGAGCTGCGCGAATTGGCCGGCGACCGGCACGTGGACGCGGTACGCCATCGCCGGCGCTTCCCGGATGGCCGGATCGGCTCCGACCCCGCGCTGGCGCGCGCCGAGGATGGCGCGCGCCTGCTCGCGGCGGCGATCGAGGGCGCGCGGTCGGACTACCGCGCCTTCCTCGCGGGCGACTGAGCCCCCGCCGCGCGCCTCAGGCGACGCCCCAGGCGCCGGCCGGGCGGACGACGAGGTTGTCCTTCACGTCGCGCACGCCCTCGACGCGGCGCGCGAGCAGGACGAGGCCCTCGCGCTGCGCCTGCGAGCCGACCGCCCCGGCGAGGTCGACCGCGCCGTCCTTGACCGCGATCGAGGCGAAGGCGAGCGGCGCCCAGTCCTCCTTGCGGATCTCCGCCTCGATGGCGGCGTGGATGTCGGCGTCCATGCGCCGCTTCGCCGCGGGCTCGGGCTGGCGGACCAGCGTCCTCACGACGTCGGAGCGCGTGATGACGCCCGCGACCTTGCCCTGGGACAGGACGAAGACGCGCTTGATGCGCTTCGCCTCCAGCAGGTTCGCGATCGCGGCCAGCTCCGCCTCGGGGTCGACGCCGACGATGCCGCGCGTCATCACGTCGGCGGCGACGAGCCCGTGGGTCTTCACGAAGCTGCGCGCGTCGTCGTCCGGGTCCGAGAGGATCGACACCCACCATGCCTTGCGGCCCTCGGTGCCGAGCTCGATGCGCCGCAGCAGGTCGCCCTCGCTCACCACGCCGAGCGGCACGTCGCCGGCACCGACCACGGGCGCGGCGCTGATGCGGTGGTCGACCAGGAAGCGCGCGAGCGCGCGCACCGGCGTGTCGGGGCTGACCGACAGCACCTTGCGGGTCATTACATCGCGGGCCTTGAGCGTCGTGGCAGTCATGGGCACCCTCCGTTCCGGTTTGCGACCTGCATCGGGTCGCGCGAGAAAGGTGCGACCGCGGACAGGTTCGCGCCATGCGGCGCCCCGCCGCGCGACGCGCCGTCGCGCCAAGTGCGACGATGCGACGCAACCGGGACGAGGGGAGGGCCAGGCGCGCCATGGGCTTCACCACGCGACCCGAGCTGGCTGGCGTTTTCGGCGCCGTCTCGTCGACGCACTGGATCGCCACCGCGGCGGGCATGCGAATGCTCGAACTGGGCGGCAACGCCTTCGACGCGGCCGTGGCCGCCGGCTTCGTGCTCCAGGTCGTCGAGCCGCATCTCAACGGGCCTGGCGGCGAGGTGCCGATCCTCGCCTGCCGCGCCGGCGAGGCGGAGCCGACGGTCATCTGCGGCCAGGGCCCGGTGCCGGCCACCGCGACGATCGCGGCGATGCGCGCGCTCGGCATCGACGCGATCCCCGGCACGGGCCATCTCGCGGCGTGCGTGCCCGGTGCCTTCGGCGCGTGGCTCGCGCTGCTGCGCGACTTCGGGACGATGCGTCTCGCCGACGTGCTGGAGCCGGCGATCTTCCATGCCGGCGGCGGCCATCCGCTGTCGTGGCGCGTGCCGGCCGCGATCGCCTCGGTGAAGACGCTGTTCGAGCTGCACTGGCGAAGCTCCGCCGCGCTTTACCTGCCGCGCGGCGAGGTTCCCGCGCCCGGCAGCCTCTTCGCCAACCGGACGCTCGCGACGCTCTATGCCTCGATCGTCGCCGACGCCGCGCGCGTCGCCGGCCGCGAGACGCAGATCGAGCGCGCGCTCGGCCACTGGTATCGCGGCCCCGTCGCCGAGGCGATCGACCGCTTCATGCGCATCGAGGCGATGGACGCCACCGGCCGGCCGCATCGCGGCTTCCTGCGCGCCGACGACCTCGCGCGATGGCGGCCGCAGGTCGAGCGCCCGGTCCATGCCGATTTCGGCGCGCATCGCGTGTCCAAGTGCGGCGCGTGGAGCCAGGGCCCCGCGCTGCTCCAGATGCTGCAGCTCGTCGACGCGGACGCGATCGCGCGCTTCGATCCGACCGGGCCGGATTTCGTCCATGCGGTCGTCGAGGCGACCAAGCTCGCCATGGCCGATCGCGACGCGTGGTACGGCGACGCCGCGCCCGTCGATGTCGCGGCGCTGCTCGACCCGGCGCGCGCGGCCGCGCGGCGCGCGCTGGTCGGGGCGGAGGCCTCGGCGGAGTTCCGCCCGGGCGCGCTCGGCGGGCGCGCCCCCGCGATGCCGCCGCTGGCGGCGCTGGCGCCGGGCGCGCGCGCGGCCGGGGCCGGCGAGCCGACGCTCGATCGCGCCGGCGAGGCGCCGTTGCGCGGCGGTGGCGCGCAGCGCGGCGACACCTGCCATGTCGACGTCGCCGACCGCTGGGGCAACCTCGTCGCGGCGACGCCCTCCGGCGGCTGGCTGCAATCGAGCCCCGTGATCCCGGAACTCGGCTTCGGCCTGTCGACGCGCGCGCAGATGTCGTGGCTCGCGGAGGGCCTGCCCTCGAGCCTCGTTCCCGGCACGCGGCCGCGCACCACGCTGACGCCGACCATGGTCCATCGCGACGGCGCGCCCTGGCTCGCCTTCGGCACGCCGGGCGGCGACCAGCAGGAGCAATGGTCGGCGCTGCTCTACCTGCACCATGTCCACCACGCGATGGACCTTCAGGCGGCGATCGACGCGCCGGCCTTCCATACCGACCACCTCGTCGGCTCGTTCTGGCCGCGCGGCTTCCGCCCGCGCGCGGTGACGCTGGAAAGCCGCTTCCCGGAGGCCACGCGCGCCGAGCTCGCGCGCCTCGGCCACGCGGTGGAGGTCGCGGACGCGTGGAGCGAGGGCCGGCTCTGCGCCTGCGCGATCGAGCCGCGCGGCGGCACGCGCGTCCTCAAGGCCGCAGCCAATCCGCGCGGCATGCAGGGCTACGCCGCCGCGCGTTGACGGTTCAGCGCGGGGCGTTGGGGAAGAAGAGCTGCTCGCCGCCGATCCGGTAGGCGGCGATGCCCTGCTGCCCGGCCGGCGAAATCAGCCAGTCGATGAAGCGCTGTCCGGCCTCGGTCTTCACATGCGGGTGACGCTTCGGGTCGACCAGGATCACGCCATACTGGTTGAACAGCCGGACGTCGCCTTCGACCAGGATCCTGAGCTGGCCGCGGTTGCGGAAGGCGAGCCAGGTCGCGCGGTCGGTCAGCACATAGGCGTTGGCGGCGGAGCTGGCGTTGAGCGCGGGGCCCATGCCCTGCCCGATCTCGCGATACCAGTCGCTGCGGATCGCGGCGAGGTCGAGCCCCGCCCGCTGCCAGTAGCGAAGTTCAGCCGCATGGGTCCCCGACTTGTCGCCGCGCGACACGAAGGGCGCCTTGGCGGCGGCGATCTTGCGCAGCGCCTCCAGCGTGTCCTTGCCTGCGGCCTTGGCCGGGTCGTCGCCCGGACCGACGATGACGAAGTCGTTGTACATGACCGGGATGCGCTTCATCCCGAAGCCCTCGGCGACGAACTTCTCCTCCGCCGCCTGGTCATGGACGAAGACGACGTCGGCATCGCCGCGCCGGCCGACATCCAGGGCCTGGCCGGTGCCCAGCGCGACGACCTTGACCTCGATGCCCGTCGCGGCGCGGAAGGCCGGCAGCAGGTGGCCGAACAGGCCGGACTGCTCGGTCGAGGTCGTCGAGGCGACGGTGATCGATTGCTGCGCCGCGGCCGGCGCGGCGATGGCGGCGGCGAGCGTCGCGGTCAGGAAGAGGCGTCGAAGGATTGCCATGGCAGTTCTCCCTGGAGATAGGCCCGCGCCGCCTGGGTCGCGGGCCGCCTGAAGACCGTGCCGACGGGGCCGTGCTCCGCCACGCGTCCGGCGGCGAGCACGACGACGTCCTCGGCGAGGCGCCCGACCTGTCCGAGATTGTGCGAGACGAGAAGGATCTTGGTGCCGGCGTCGCGCAGCGCCACGACGAGGCGCTCGATCTCCTCCGTGGTGGCGGGATCGAGGCTCGCGGTCGGCTCGTCGAGGAGGAGGAGCTCGGGCGCGCGGGCCCAGGCGCGCGCGAAGGCGACGCGCTGCTGCTCGCCGCCGGACAGCCGGCGCGCGGCGTCCTGCGCGCGGTCGGCGAGGCCGACCCGCGCCAGCGCATGCGCGACGCGCGCGCGCGCCTCGGCGGCGGGCACGGCCTCGGCCTCGAGCGCCAGCGCCACGTTGCGCGCGACGCTGGCGCGCAGCAGCGCCGTGCGCTGGAAGACGAAGGCGCGGCGCGGCGGCGGGCCGGCGCCGTCGCGTCCATGGCCGATGCGCCCCGCCGATGGCGCGACCAGGCCGTCGAGCGCGCGCAGCAGCGTGCTCTTGCCCGCGCCGTTCGGGCCGATCACCGCGGTGATCCCGCGCGTCGCGATCTCGAGGTCGATGCCGTCGAGGACGCGGCGGCCGCCGGCCTCTACCACCAGGCCCGCGATGCGCAGCGGCAGGTTCATGGCCTCGCCTCAGCCATGGCGGCGCAGCGCATGGGCGCGCAGGGCCGCCGCGGCGGCGTTCACCACGAGGACGAGGCCGAGCAGCACGATCCCAAGCGCCAGCGCCAGCGCCAGGTCGCCCTTCTGGGTCTCCAGCGAGATCGCCGTGGTCATCGTGCGGGTATGGCCCGCGATGTTGCCGCCGACGACGAGCACCGCGCCGACCTCCGCGATCGCGCGCCCGAAGGCGGCGAGCACGGCAACGGCGAGGGAGAAGCGCACGTCGAGGAGAAGCGCGCGCACGCGGCGCCACGCCGACAGGCCGAGCGAGCGCAGCTGCTCGCCCAGCTCGGCGTCGGCGTCCTCCACGATCTGGCGCGACAGCGCGGCGACCAGCGGCGTCACCAGCACGGCCTGCGCCGCGACCATCGCGGCCGGCGTGAACAGCAGGCCCAGGTGGCCGAGCGGCCCGGAGCGCGAGAGCGCGAGGTAGATCACGAGGCCCACCACGACCGCCGGCAGGCCCATCAATGCGTTCAGCGCGACGATCGCGGCGCCACGCCCGGGAAAGCGGGCGATGGCGAGGAAGGCGCCGGCGGGGATCCCGATCGCGCAGCCGATCGCGGTCGCGGCGAGGCTGACGCGCAGCGACAGGGCCGCGATCCCCGCGACCGACGGGTCGAGGGAGGAGAGCAGCGCGATCGCCTCGGACAAGGTCGCCAGCATGGAACGGGGTATCTGACGCATCCCGGGTCATGTTCAATATGAACCGTATTGCCTATATGCCGCGGTTCGCGCGCCGGGGCGCCCTGCGCGGGCATTGAGCCCGGCGCGGCCGCGTGGAATCCTCCAGGCATGGATGCAAGGCGACCCAGGGTCACGCTCGCGCTGGATGGCCGCCTCGAGGCGGGCGACGCGGCGCTGCCGCTCGCCGGCACCCTCGACCTGCTCGAGGCGATCGCCGCGACGCGCTCGATCCAGGGCGCGGCGGCGCGCGCCGGCCTTTCCTATCGTGGCGCCTGGGGCAAGCTCGCGGCGCTCGAGGCGGCGCTCGGCCAGCGCGCGGCGGCGAAGACCAAGGGCCACGGCACGGAGCTGACCGCCGCGGGAGAGGCGCTGCGCGCGGCGCTCGACGCCGCGC
>VGDA01000106.1 GCA_016869915.1 Alphaproteobacteria bacterium | reverse complement strand
GATGCCGGCGCCGAGCTGCAGCCCGGCGCCGGCGCGGGCGACCTCCACCGCGATCGCCTCCATCGCGGGCGCGTTGGCCGCGCGCCGGCGGCGAGGAAGCGGCGCGCCTGGTCGGCAGGATCGTAATTGAAGACGGTGGCGGCGGACATCTCGCCGCGCAGGAGCCGAACGCAACGACCCTGCTTGAGGTCGATGGCGGGAAACACGATCACGGGCGCCACCGCAGGAAGTTGGCGCGGATGCGCAGGCCTGTCGCCTGGCTCTTCTCGGGATGGAACTGCGTGCCCGCGACATTCGCGCGCGCAACGACCGCGGTCACGTCGCCTCCGCACGAGGCGGTCGCCACGACATCCGCGGGCTCGCGCGCGACGACATGGAAGGAATGGACGAACTAGGCGTGCGCACCTGCACCGATGCCGTCCAGCAGCGGATGGGCACGGCACGGCACGAGCTCGTTCCATCCCATGTGCGGGACCTTGAGGCCGGGGTCCGCGGGGGCGAGGCGCAGGCACTCGCCCGGTATCCAGTCGAGGCCCGGCGTCGTGCCGTGCTCGGTCCCGCGCGTGGCCAGCAGCTGCGCGCCGACGCAGATCCCGAGGAATGGGACGCCGCGCCCGCGCGCGGCGCGCTCGAGCGCCCGCGACGCGGAGCGGAGGTTGCCCGACCCGAAATCGACGATCGCGACGCGCATGGATCAGGCGGCCGGAGAGGCGCGGCGCGCGAAGAACTGGTGCTCCGCCGACTCGCGGTCGGTCGCGGCGACCACTCCTGCTTCCGCATAGCCACGCCGGCGCAGCGCGTCGCGCCGCCAGTCATTGGCCTCGAAGCCGACGAGCACGGCGGCGGCGAGGCCGATCGCCTCCGCCGCGAAGCCGTCGAGCGCCAGCAGGTCGTCGAGCACGGCGAGGCCGAGCGTCAGCGCGAGCAGGCCGGCCGCGGCGAACCACATGCGGTGCCAAAGCGCCCAGAGGACGGAGAAGAGGAAGGCAGGCCAGCAGAAGCCCTCGCGCACGAGCACGGCCTCGCGGTCGGGCGCCGCCGACCAGGTGCGCAGGTGGACCGTGTAGAGCTTCAGCCGCGCCATGCCGCGCCGCTCATGCGCCCAGGATGCCCTTGGTGGAGGGCACCGAGTCGGCCTTGCGCGGGTCGATCGCGGCCGCGGCCCGCAGCGCGCGGGCCAGCCCCTTGAAGCAGCTCTCCGCGATATGGTGGTTGTTCTCGCCGTATAGCGTCTCGACATGCAGCGTGGCGCCCGCCGACTGGGCGAAGGCCTGGAAGAACTCCCTGAACAGCTCGGTGTCCATCTCGCCGAGCTTCGGGCGGCTGAAGGCGACGCGCCAGACGAGGAAGGGCCGGTTCGAGAGGTCGATCGCGACGCGCGTCAGCGTCTCGTCCATTGGCACGAGCGCGTCGCCGTAGCGCTGGATGCCCACGCGCTGGCCCAGCGCCTGCGCGATCGCGCCGCCGACGACGTAACCGCAATCCTCCGTGGTGTGGTGGAAGTCGATGTGGAGGTCGCCCTCGGCGCGCAGCGACAGGTCGACGAGGCTGTGGCGGGAAAGCTGCTCGAGCATGTGGTCGAGGAACCCGATCCCCGTGCGCACGTCGTAGGCGCCCGTGCCGTCGAGGTCGACGCTGGCGCTGATGCGCGTCTCGCGCGTCTGGCGGCTGATCGAGCCCCGGCGGGGCGGCATCTGCAGCATGGGTGGCGGCTCCGGTCCTCGGCGCTCTTCGCGCGGGTTTATAGCGGAGCCGGGCGGGACTGGCCAACCCGACGGGCGCAGGCCGCCGCGGGCCCGCGCAGCGGCGTCACATCGCCGTGCGCCCGCCATCGATCATGTGCACCGCGCCGGTCACGAAGCGCGCTTCGTCGCTGGCCAGGAAGAGCATGAGGCTCGCCACCTCGTCGGCCTCGGCGTAGCGCCGCAGCGGGCTGCGGCTCTCGAGATGGCGGCGCGCCTGGTCGCTCGAGGCCGGGTCGAGGCCGGCCTCGAGCTCTCGGATCATCGCCGTCTCGACCGGCGAGGGGTTCACGCTGTTGACGCGGATGCCGCTCGCCGCGCCCTCGAGCGCGGCGGTGCGCATCATCCCGACCACCGCGTGTTTGCTCGCGACATAGGCGGAGAGGCCGGCGCTGCCGCGCACGCCCGCGGTGGAAGCCGTGACGACGATCGAGCCGCCCCCGCGGCGCGCCAGCTCGGGCATGGCGAACTTGAGCGCCAGCCAGACGCCGCGCACGTTCACCCGCAGCACCGCGTCGAAGACGTCGATGGGGTAGTCGGCGATCGGCTTCACCTGGCCGAGGATCCCGGCATTGGCGAGCAGGACGTCGAAGCCGCCATGGCGCTCGACCGCCGCGGCGATGTAGCGCCTCGTGTCCTCCTCGCTGGAGACGTCGGCGACGACATGGCTGGCCGCCGGCCCGATCGCGCGGGCCTGCGCCTCGAGCCGCGCCGCGTCGCGGTCGACCAGCACGACGCGCGCGCCCTCCGCCACGAAGCGCCGCGCCGCCGCTGCGCCGATGCCGCCCGCCGCGCCGCTCACGATCGCGACCTTGCCCTCGAGACGTCCCATGCTTTCCTCCCGCCGATTGGCCGCCGGTCAGGCGGCGCTGGTCCTGGTCGCGATGTCCCCGCGCGCGAGGAACCGCCTCGACAGCCGCGTGCCGAGCCCCGGCCCCTGCAGCGGCTTCATCATCCCGCGCTCGATCGCCGGCAGTTCCTCGACGATGTCGCGGTACCAGGTCGAGTAGAAGGAGCGCACGATCTCCTGCACGAGGCCGTTGGGCGCGTTCATGACCACGTGGTTGCCGGCGACCAGCGTGACCGGCCCGGTCGCGTCGTGCGGCGCCACCGGCAGGTGCTGCGTCTCGGCCATCGCCGCGATCTTGCGCGCCTCGGAGATGCCGCCCACCCAGGCGGCGTCGAACATCACGACGCCGACGGCGCGGCGCTCGATCACCTGCCGGAACTCCGCGCGCGTGCCCAGCGTCTCGCTGCCGCAGACGGGGATGCGCGTCGATGCCGCGTAGTCCGCGAGCGCGTCGACATTGTCCATTCGGATCGGGTCCTCGAGCCAGGAGGGCTCGAACTCCTCCAGCGCGCGGGCGATGCGCCTGGCCTGCGGCAGGTTCCACAGCGCGTGGAAGTCGACCATGATCTCGATGCGGTCGCCGACCCGCGCGCGCACGCGCCGGAAGGGCTCGAGCGCGACGCGCAGGTCGGCGGCGGAGATGTGCAGGCCGCCGCTCGCCTCGGCGGCGGCGTTGAAGGGATAGATCTTCATCGCGCCGATGCCCTCGGCGAGCAGGCTCTCGGCCAGCTCGTCGGCGCGGTTGATGAAGCCCTCGAGGTCCTCGTACGGGCCCTCGGGCCGGCCCGCGGGCAGTAGGCGCCAGTAGCCCTCGCCCGGATCGCCGGGGCGGCGCTTCCATCCCGGGCGGTAGCCGTTGCAGGTGTTGTAGACGCGGATCTCGTCGCGGCACGCCCCGCCGAGCAGCGCGTGGATCGGCATGCCCGCGGCCTGGCCGAGCAGGTCCCAGAGCGCGATGTCGATCGCGGAGATCGCGCGGATCTCCGCGCCCGAGCCCTGGTAGCCGACCAGCGCCATCAGGCTGCGCTGGAGAGTGCGGTGGTGCAGTTCGATGCGCCCCGCGTCGCGGCCGAGCAGGTAGGGCGCCGCGACCTCGTGCACGTAGCCGCATACCGCCTCGGCGTGGAAGCTGGTCTCGCCGAGGCCGACCAGGCCCTGGTCGGTGTGCACGCGCACCCAGGCGAGATGCGGCCATTGCGCGGCCGTGATCGTGTCGATGGCTGTGATGCGCATGTGCCTAGCGTCCCCCATGCGCATCCTGCACGACGGCGCGGCGCTGTCGAGCCTGCTTCCTCCGCGTGCCCTGCATGCTGTAATTGGTCCTTCGCATCGGAGCGCACCCCCTGACCGAAGAGCGCCTGACGCCACCCCGCGCCGAAGAGATACGAAGCGCCCTCGGCCATCTCGCCGCCGCGCGCGGCGCAGCGATCGAGCGCGAGGGCCGGATCGAGATCGTCGAGGTCGCGCCCGATGGCCGGCGCGTCGTCGCGCGCGCGACCGACCCGCGCGGCCGCGGCTTCGAGGTCGAGATACGCCTCGCGCGCGTCGCGGGACGCCTGCGCCTCTCCAGCCGCTGCGACTGCCCTTCCGGTGGCGGCTGCGAGCATGCCGCGGGCGCGCTGCATGCGCTCCTGCGCCGGCCGGAGCCAGCGCCGGCGCCCGAGGAGGAACCAGCGCCGGACGAGGTGCTGGGCCTGCCGCGCGCGGTCGCCGCCTGGCTCGGCGCCATCGATGCCGCGAGCCCGGGCCAGCGCGCCGCGACGCGCCAGCGCGTGCTCTACGTGCTCGCGGTGCGACGCGCCGGCGCGCAGGACGCCCTGATGGTACAGCCCATGAGCGCGCGCATGCGCGCCGACGGCACGGTCGATGCCGCGCGCGCCGTGCCCTGCCAGCCCGCGCAGGCGCTGCTGCCGCAGCCGCCGCGCTTCATGGCAGAGGCCGATGTCGCGATCCTCTCGGCGATCCATCGCGAGACGCTGCGCGCGCGCTTCCACGCCAGCCATGGCACGGTCATCGCGGGACCGGGCAGCGGCAGGCTGCTCGAGGACATGCTGGCGACCGGCGGCTGCCGCTGGGAAGATCCTGGCGGCCCGGCCCTCGCCGCCGGCCCGCGCCGCACCGCGCGCGCCGCCTGGCGCGTGCGCACCGGCGGCGAGGGCGAGGACGACGCCGGCGACGAGGGAGTGTGCGAGCTCCGCCTGGGCTTCGAGGGCGAGGGCATCGACCGCGTGATCCCGGTCTCGCCGCCCTTCTACGTCGACAGCGCGGCCGGCCTCGCGGGCAGGCTCGAGGACGAGGGCATGCCGGAGGCCTTGCTCGCCGCGCTCGCCGCGGCGCCCGGCGTGCCGCCCGAGGCAGCGCCGCTCCTCGCCGCCGAGTTGCGCCGGCGCTTCCCCGGACGGCCCGAGCTGCTGCCGCCCACCGACGCGGGGTTGCGGCGCGTCGGTGGACGTCCGCGCAACCGCCTCTTCCTCTCGAGCGCCACCCTGCGTCGCCACCTCGCGCCGGCCGAGCGGCTCGACGCCCAGGCGCGCGTGGTGCTCGGGGCGCTGTCCTTCGCCTACGACGGCGAGGTCGTCCCCGATGGCGGCGGCGCGGGCGCGCTGGCGATCAGCCGCGACGGCGCGATGATCCTTGTCGAGCGCGACGTGGAGGCCGAGGCCGCCGCGCGACGAGAGCTCTCGAGGCTCGGCATGTCGCCCGCCGCCGGCTGGGCGGACCAGTACCGCGTCGCGGAGGCTCAGCGCGGCTGCTGGATCGCCGGTGCCGGCGTCGACGGCGCGCTCGCGGAGGAATTCCTGGGGCGCGCCATGGCGCGCTGGAGCGAACTCGGCTGGGACGTGTCCTTCGCCGCCGACTGGCCGTGGCGGCTGCTGGAGCTCGAGGGCGAGCTCGACCTCGAGCTACGCGAGGGTTCCGGCCTCGACTGGCTCGACCTCGAGCTCGGCGCCGTCGTCGACGGGCGGCGCGTGAACCTGCTGCCGGCGCTGCTCGGCCTGCTCGGCGAGTTCAACGACGCGGTGGCGCGGCTGGGCAGCGCCGAGGCCATGCGCCTCTTCGCCGCGCGCGAGGGCGTCGCGGCGGTGAGGCTCGACGACGGGCGTCGCGCCGGCATCGCGCATGCGCGGCTCGTGCCCTTCCTCGCGGCGCTCTCCGAGCTGCTGGGCAGCGACCCGCGCCTCGAGTCCGGCGGTCGGGTGCGCCTGTCGCGCGCGCGCGCCGCGGCGCTCGACGCGATCGAGCGCGCCGCGCGCACGCGCTGGGTGGGCGGCGAGAGGCTGCGCGAGGCCGCGAGGCGCCTCGCCGACCCCGCGGCGATACCCGAGGTGCCGCTGCCCGCGGGCTTCGCCGGCGAGCTGCGCGCCTACCAGCGCCAGGGCCTCGCCTGGCTGCAATGCCTGCGCGAGGCCGGCTTCAACGGGATCCTCGCCGACGACATGGGGCTCGGGAAGACGGTCCAGACGCTCGCGCATCTCGTGGCGGAGAAGGAGGCCGGGCGCGCCGACAGGCCCAGCCTCGTCGTCGCGCCGACCAGCCTGCTGCCCAACTGGCGCCTCGAGGCAGCGCGCTTCGCGCCGGGGCTGCGCGTCGCGCTCTGGCATGGCGGCGCGCGCAGCGAGGACGACATCGCGGGCGCCGACCTCGTCGTGACATCCTACGCGCTGCTCGCGCGCGACCGCGCGATGCTCGCGCAGCGTGCCTTCCACGTCGTCGTGCTCGACGAGGCGCAGGCGATCAAGAACCCGCTCGCGCATGCGACCCAGGCCGCGCATGCCCTGCAGGCGCGCCATCGCCTCTGCCTCACCGGCACGCCGCTCGAGAACAACCTCGGCGAGCTCTGGTCGATCATGCATTTCCTCAATCCGGGGCTGCTGGGCGACCGGCGGCGCTTCGCGCGCGACTTCCGCGGGCCGATCGAGAAGCTCGCCGACGCGCGCCGGCGCGACGCGCTGGCGCGGCGCGTGCGGCCATTCCTCCTGCGCCGGACCAAGGACGCGGTCGAGCGCGACCTGCCGCCGCGTACCGAGATCCTCGAGATGCTCGAGCTCGGCCAGGCGCAGCGCGACGTCTACGAGAGCGTGCGCCTCGCCGCCTATGGCCGCGTGCGCGAGGAGATCGCCGCGCGCGGCCTCGCGCGCAGCCATATCGTCATCCTCGACGCGCTGGTGAAGCTGCGCCAGGCCTGCTGCGACCCGCGCCTGCTGCGCCTCGCCAGCGGCGCGCGCGACGCCGGATCGGCCAAGCTCGAGCGCCTGATGGAGATGCTGCCCGCCCTGCTGGCCGAGGGCAGGCGCGTCATCGTGTTCTCGCAGTTCACCTCGATGCTCGCGCTGGTCGGCGAGGCGCTGGACGCCGCGGGCGTCGCGCATGTCGTGCTGACCGGCGCGACCACCGACCGCGCCACGCCCGTGCGGCGCTTCCAGGACGGCGAGGTGCCGGTCTTCCTCGTCAGCCTCAAGGCGGGCGGCACGGGCCTCAACCTCACCGCGGCGGACACGGTCATCCTCTACGATCCATGGTGGAACCCGGCCGCCGAGGCGCAGGCCATCGACCGGGCGCATCGCATCGGCCAGCGCCGCGCGGTCTTCGCCTACCGGCTCATCGCGCGCGGGACCGTGGAGGAGAAGATCCTCGACCTCCAGGGACGCAAGCGCGCCCTCGCCCTGGCGCTGCTCGAGGGCGAGGCGCTGTCCGGCGAGCCGATGGACGAGGCCGATGTCGAGGCGCTCTTCGCGCCGCCGTCCTGAGCCGCCTCAGAACCAGCCCTTCGCCTTGAAGAAGAGGTAGGGGACGATGGCCGAGAGGACCATCGCGCAGATCGCCATCGGGTAGCCGTATTCCCATTCGAGCTCGGGCATGTGGCGGAAGTTCATGCCGTAGAGGCTCGCGACCAGCGTCGGCGGCAGGAACACGACGGCGGCGACCGAGAACAGCTTGATGATCCGGTTCTGCTCGATATTGATCATGCCGAGCGTGGCGTTGAGCAGGAAGTTGACCTTGTTCGTCTCGAAGGCCGCGTGCTCCGCGAGGGACGTGATGTCGCGCGTCGCGGTCTTGAGCCGGGCCTTGAGTTCCTTCGCCTCCTTCTTGGGCCATCCATCGGCGACGACGGCCAGGAAGCTGATGGACCGCGAGATGGAAAGCAGGCTCTCGCGCGCGGTCGAGGCGAGGTCGTCGTTGCGCGCGAGGGTCTTCAGCACCGCCTGGAGGTCGCGCTCGCCGCCGGGCCGCGAGGGCGAGGAATCGAAGATCGAGCGGCTTGTATGGTCGAGGTCGAGGCTGACGCGCTCGAGGATGTCCGCGAAGCGGTCGATGAAGGCCTCGAGCAGGCCCACCAGCGCATCCTCCGCGCCAGAGCAGGCATGGGGCTGGCGCGAGATGCGCGCCGCGTAGGTCGCCACGGGCCGCGGGTCGACATGGCGCAGCGTCACGAGGCGCTGGTGCGAGAGGACGAAGGTGATCGGGTCGGCGCTCGGGTTCGGGTCGTCGGCGCGATTGAGGACCGTGGTGGTGATGTAGACGCCGCCGCCCTCGAGGTAGAGGCGCGAGGAGGGCTCGATCTCCTTCATCTCCTCGCGCGAGGGCAGCGACACCTCGAGCGCGGCCTCGACGCGCGCGACCTCGTCGGCGCCCGGCTCGTGGAGGTCGAGCCAGAACGCCTCGGCCGGCACGTCCTGTCCGGCAAGGATCTCGGCGCGCTCGACCAGCGAGCCGCGGCGGATGAAGGCGTAGAGCATGCGGGCGCTCCGTCGGCGCCTGAGGATCTACACCCGGCGCCGAGGCTGGCGCCAGCGCGCAATCTCGGTGGCTGCGATCAGCCCCAGCTGCGGACTGGACCGACGTCGATGTGGAGGAAGTCGCGGTTCGGGTAGGTCCCGACGCCGCCGGCCTGCAGCGAGAGCGCCGCGCGCCGCAGCCGCGACAGCGAACGCCCGCGCACGCGGATGTCGACGGCCTGGCCGTGCATGTGGAAGCTGTTCCGGGCGACCCGTCCATCGCGGCGGCGCGCGCGCGCATTGGTCGCGGGCGATCGATAGCCGGAGACGATCTGCAGCGGCTCCGCGGTGTCTATCGTGCGCTGCATGCGCGCCATCAGGTCGACGAGGCGCGCGTCCAGTTCCGGCAGCGAGCCGTCATTGTGGTCGCGCAGGATGCGTCGGATGAGCGCCATCTGCTCGGGCAGGTACTGGCCGTCCGCGTAGTACACGCCGCCGAAGGCTTCGCCGGCCTGGGGATGGATGATCGCGAGGCGGCGCTCCGCGGGCAGTCGTCGAGGAGCGGCGGCCTGCGCCTCGCCACCGGCGACCAGCAGGCCGGCCGCGGCGAGGAAGCCTCCCAGGAAGCGGCGTCGCGACGAGGCCGGCAGGGCGGCCCCGCCTTCGGCTTCGGCCGGGGGTCCGGGGCGTCGTTGCGGCGGAACTTCCGTCATGGCGGCGTCTCCCTGGCGGGTCGCAGCCATGTCACAGGCTGCAACAATTCGTGAGCGGGTAGGGTTAGTGCCAAATACCGGCCGCCCGAGGCAACCCCGAATTTCCGTCGGGGCGCACGCGATTGTGGAAAACTCGGGGCAAGGATCGGCCGGGCCCGGCCCCTCCGGACATAATGCTCTGATATAAAAGGAGTTTCTTCGATCCGGCGGATCGCTTGACAGCGACGGGCTGGATAATGCCTCTATATCTTGTTGTCGGCGGCCAGCCGGCCACAATTGATAGCGCGGAGGTGGGGCATGGACTGGACCGAAGACCGGATCTCGGAGTTGACCAGGCTCTGGAACGAGGGGCTTTCGACGGCCGAGATCGGCAAGCTCCTGGGCATCTCGAAGAATGCCGTGGTCGGCAAGGCCCACAGGCTCCGCCTCGCCTCCCGGCCCTCGCCCATCCGCCGCATGGCGATCCGTCCGGCGACG
>VGDA01000105.1 GCA_016869915.1 Alphaproteobacteria bacterium | reverse complement strand
GCTGCAGATCCGCAAGTGGCAGCTCGCCGGGCTGTCGCTCGAGCGGATCGCGGAGATCATGCGCCGGCCCGACGCCGACGCGCCGCTGCCGCCCGCGCCGCGGCGGCCCGGCACGGTGGAGGTCTGGAGCCATCTCGTCGTCGCCGACGGCGTCGAGCTCGTGATCGAGCCGGGCCGCGCCCGCCTCTCCCCCGAGCAGGTGCGCGCGCTGTTCCGCGCCGTCGCCCGGATTCATGCCGGCATCCGCGGCGAGCGCGCCGCTTCGCCCGCTTCCACGCAGCATCGCGCCGGCGACGGCGCCGAGAAGGAGGACTGAAGATGCCCACCAGGAAGAGCGCCGCCATGGCCGCGACCGCCCGCAACGGGCAGGCCCGGCCGCCCGTGGCGCTGGCCGGACTGCGCGTCGACGCCAGGATCGACGGCGCGATGTCCGAGGTCCGCATCGAGCAGTCCTACCGCAACGCCGAGGACAAGCCGATCGAGGCCGTCTACACCTTCCCCCTGCCGAGCGGCGCGGTGCTGCTCGACATCGGCGTGGAGGTCGGCGTCCGGCGCCTGCGCGGCTCGATCCAGCGCGTGGCGCAGGCGCGCGATACCTACGAGAAGGCGATCGAGTACGGCGACGGCGCGTACATGCTGGAGCAGGCGGAGCCCGGGCTCTTCACGCTCAACGCCGGCAACCTCAGGCCCGGCGAGGCCGCGCGCGTCTCCTTCTCCTACGCGGTCCTCAACCGCTGGTCGGGCGACCGGCTGCGCTTCCTCCTGCCGACCACGGTCGCGCCGCGCTACGGCGACTGGCGCATCGCGCCGCATGCCATCCCCGAAGCGGACCTGCATGCGGAGAACCGCTTCTCGCTGCGCGTCGCCCTCGGCCAGGACCTGCGAGAGGCGCGCATCTCCTGCCCCTCGCATCGCCTCGAGGCGCGCGACGAAGGCGGCGCCCGGGACCTGGTCCTCGCCGACGCGACCGCGGCGATGGACCGCGACTTCGTGCTGGAGATCCGGCACGCCCAGCCGCGCCCGGGCTTCGCGCTGCTCGGCCATGGGCCGGCGGGCGTCGTCGCGCTGGCGAGCTTCCAGCCCTTCATGCCCGGGCTCGAGCGCCGCGTGGCGGTCGACGCCGTCGCCGTGATCGACTGCTCCGGCTCCATGGCCGGCTCGTCGATCGACCAGGCGCGCAAGGCGCTGCGCTCGGTCGTGGACCGGCTCGAGGACCATGACCGGCTCGGCGTCATCTGCTTCGGCAGCTCGACGCGCCCGATGACCGGAGGCCGGAGGGTCGGCGACGCGCGCGGCGTGGCGGCGCTGCGCGGCTTCGTCGACGCGATCGACGCGGACCTCGGCGGCACGGAGATCGAGGCCGCGCTGCGGGAAGCCATCGCGATGGCGCGCGGCGGCGCGCGGCCAGCCGACATCTTCCTCGTGACCGATGGCGAGGTCGCTGGCTGGGAGACGGTGGTGAAGGCCGCCAAGGCCGCGGGCGTGCGCATCTTCGTGGTCGGCGTCGGACATGCGGCGTCCGAGGCCTTCCTCGCCACGCTCGCGGAGAAGACCGGCGGCGCCTGCGAGCTCGTGACCCCGGACGAAGCCATGGCCGAGCGCGTGGCGCGGCATTTCGAGCGGATGCGCGCGCCGCGCGCCACGGACGTCGCCTTCGCCTGGCCGCCGGGCGCGACCCATCTCGCGCCCGCCGGCCCGGCCGCCATCTTCGCCGGCGACGCGGTCCATGCCTATGCCAGCCTGGCCGACATGGCCGCGCCGGGGCAGGTCGCGCTGGAATTCGCGACCGAGGACGGCGTGCGGCATCGCCAGCGCGTCGAGCTCTCCGGCCCGGTGGCCGAGGGGACGGATGGAAGGCCGTCGACGGTGGCGCGCCTCGCCGCCTCAGCGCGGCTTGCATCGCTGCCGGAGGAGGAAGCGGCGGAGCTCGCGCTCTCCCACCAGCTGCTGTCGGCGCACACGGCCTGGGTCGTGGTCGACGAGCGCGCCGCCGCCGGCAAGACCGACGGCATGCCCGCGCTGCGCCCGGTCCCCCACATGCTCGCGGCCGTCTGGGGCGGCACGGGCGTCGCCAACGCGCACATGGCGATGTCCACGCCGGCCACGAGCTTCGCCGACCTTTCGCCTGCGACGTCCTTGCCGTCCGCCATTGCCGCGAGGCTGGAGGAAGCCGAGGTTCCATCGGCCTTCACGCGCCGCGGCTCGATCCTCGCGCGCGCCCGGCATATCCGCGCCATGTCGGATCCGCGCGAGGTCGTGCGCGCCATGGGCTTCGACGCGGAACTGTCGAGGCTCGTGGCCCAAGCGGGCTCGCCCTTCCGGGCGGAACTCGTCGCCAACGCCTTCGCGGCGGCGCTGCTCGCCGGCATGGCGGGCATGGATCCAGGCATCGACTCCCTCGCCCGGGGCTTCGCGCAGCGGGTCGACGCGATGATGCAGAGGCTGGTCGAGGTCCAGGCCCTCGTCGACCAGGCGAGGCACGACGTCGCGGAGATCGCCCCGCGGGCACGCGGCGCGCTCGAGGCGGTCCTCGCGGAACTGCACGAAGGCCTCGGGCTCGCGGCCATCGCGCGACGCGAAGCCGCCTCGCTGCACGCCCGGCTGGACGAACCCGCGGCCTGACAGCCGCAGCCCTGGCGCGTCTCCCGCGTCAGGGCTCCTCGGGCTGGAAGTCGAGTGCGAGGCCGTTCATGCAGTAGCGCAGCCCGGTCGGCCGCGGCCCGTCCTCGAACACATGGCCCAGGTGCCCGCCGCAGCGGCGGCAATGCACCTCGGTGCGCGTCATCCACAGCGTGCGGTCGATGCGCGTGCCGACCGCGCCCTCGAGCGGCTGCCAGAAGCTCGGCCAGCCCGAGCCGCTCTCGTACTTCGTGCCCGCGTCGAAGAGCGCGTTGCCGCAGCCCGCGCAGAGGAAGCGGCCCGGCCGCTTCTCGTGGTTCAGCGGGCTGGTGCCCGCGCGCTCCGTGCGATGGCGCCGGAGGATCGCGTAGCTCTCCGGCGACAGGCGGGCGCGCCACTCCTCGTCGCCCAGCGCGAACTCGAAGCCGCTGCCCGTATCTTCGCCAGCCATGGATGCCTCCGCTGCGTGGATGTCGTGGCCGGAGTCTGCCCTGCGCCGATGGCGAAGTGTAGGCTCCGCCGCGTCAGGCGAAGCCGGCCACGTCGGGCGCGTCGCCCGTCCCGATCACCTGCTCGATCGCCATGCCGATCGCCAGCAGCGCGCGGTCGGCGCCGGGCGCGCAGACGACCTGCAGTCCCGCAGGCAGCGCCCCTGGATCGTCGGCGGGCAGCGGCAGCGAGATCGCGCACTGGCCGAGGTAGTTGGCGAGGCGCGTGGCGTCGTTGACGCGGCCATTCCACCAGTGGACGCGCTCGACCGTCGAGAAGTCGGCGACCGGCTGCGGGAATTCCGGGACGGTCGGCATCACCCAGCCATCGAGCCCCTCCATCGCGGCCATGCCGCGGCGCACGAGGCCGCGATGCAGGGCGACGAGGCGCAGGTAGTCATGCGCGCTCGCCTCCAGGCCGGGCACGATGCGCTCCCAGGCGACCGGATCGACCAGCGCGCGATTGGCGCGCAGACGCTCGGCGCCGTAGAACGCCACCATCTCCGCCGGCACGAGCTGCCCCGCCATGCGCGGGATCTCGTCGACGCCGGGGGTCGAGATCGGCACGAGCTCGACGCCCTCGCGCTGCAGCGCCTCGAGCGCCGCGGCGAAGCGCGCGGCGACTCCCGGCGCGGCCGCGTCGAGGGCGAAGCGGCGATCGAGGCCGAGGCGAAGCCCGCGCGGCGCGCGCGGCGCGATCGGCGGCTCGTCGCGCAGCGCCGACAGCACGAGCGCCGCGTCGGCGACGCCGGGATGGAACGTGCCGATGCTGTCGAAGGTCGAGGACAGCGCCAGCGCGCCGTCGGTCGGCAGGAACTCGACCGTCGCCTTGTAGCCGACGACCCCGTTCAGCGCCGCCGGCTGGCGAACGGAGCCGCCGGCATCGGAGCCGAGCGTGAAGGCCGCGAGGCGGCTGGCCATGGCGACGGCGCTGCCGCCGCTCGACGTGCCGGCCATGCGCTTCGTGCGCGCGTCCCAGGGGTTCCACGGCGCGTGCTTGCGCAGGTTGGCGGCGAAGGCGAATTCCGACTGCCTCGCCTTGCCGATGATGACGGCCCCGAGCCGGCGCAGGCGACGCACCATGCCCGCCTCGGCCCCCACGAGGTCCGAGACGTCGATGTCGCTCCCGGCGCGCGTCGGCATGCCGTCGACGAAGAACAGGTCCTTGACCGCCACGGGCACGCCCATCAGCGGGCCGAGATCGGTGCCCGCGCGCAACAGCGCGTCCATCGCGCGCGCCGAGGCGAGCGCGGCATCCCGCGCGACATGGAGGAAGCAGCCGATGCGCGGCTCGACGGCCGCGATGCGCGCGAGATAGGCGCGCGTCGTCGCCTCCGCGCTCGTACGCCCGGCGCGCAGCGCGGCGCCGAACTCCGCGATCCCCATGCCGCCGAGCGGATCGGGCGGCACCTGGCCGCCGCTCGCCTTCCTGTCCATTGCATCCCCCATCGGCCGTCTCCTCGACGGCTCCGACCGCAGGCTAGCCCCGCCCGGGCCGGGCGAGATACGCGCGCCGCGCACGGCATTCATTCCCTGCGCGGGGGACCGGTCCCGGACCAGGATCCTCCCCACCGCAGACGCCGGAGACCAGACCATGCGCCCACTCGCGATCCTGCTCGCTGCCCTCTTCGCCCTGCCCGCCTCGGCCGACGAGATCCGCATGCTGGGCACCGGCGCGTCCAAGGCGATCATCGAGGCGATGGCGCGGCAGTTCGAGTCGCGCACGGGGCACCGCATCCTGCTGACGACCGACACCGCGGGCGGCGCGACGCGGCGCATGCAGGCCGGCGAGGCCTACGACGTCGTGATGATCGTGCCCGCCGCGATCGACGCGCTTGCCGAGCGCGGCCGGATCGTGCGCGGCACGCGCCGCGACATCGCCTCGGTGCGCATCGGCGTCGGCGTGCGCGAGGGCGACCCCGTGCCGGACATCTCCACCCTCGACGCCTTCGTCGCGGCGCTGCGCGCGGCGCCGCGCATCGCCTATGTCGATCCCGCGGCCGGCGCGACCAGCGGCATCCATTTCCGCGCCTGGCTGGAGCGCGCGGGGCTAGCCGCGGAGATGGCGCCGAAGACGCGGCTGCAGGCCGGCGGCTATGTCGCGGAGCTCGTGGCGCGCGGCGAGGCCGACCTCGTCGTCCACCAGGTCAGCGAGATCCTGCCGGTGCGCGGCGTCCGGATGATCGGCCCCGTGCCCGACGCGATCCAGCTCGTCACGACCTATTCCGCCGGGCTCTCGGCCGATGCCCGCGACCCGGCGCTGGCGCGGGCCTTCCTCGACCACATGGCCGGGCCCGAGGCCGAGGCCACGATCCGCGCCGCGGGCATGACCCTGCCCGCGCGCTGACGGACGCCCGCGCCGGTCGCGGGCGCCGGCAACTATGCGCGGGAATTATGTCCGTTCCGGACATAAGCTGGGCGCATGCCGTCCGCCGCCGATCCGACCCAGGCCGCGCCAGCCGAGGAGCTCGCCTCGGCGATCGGCCATGCGCTGAACAACGTCCTGCCCTTCCTCTTCGCCGCGTCGAGCTTCCTCGACGGCGAGGACGGGCCGCCAGACATCGAGCGCGCGCGCCGCGCCGTCGACGACGCGTGCCGCGGCGCGCGCGTCCTCGGGGCCGCGCTGGCGACGCTGGGCCTTGCCGGCGCCGACGCGGCCGGGCTGCCACCCTTCGGGCAGCGCATCGATGCAGACGCGCTCGCCGGCATCCTCGCCGGCGCCGCGGCGGCGACGGGAGCCCGGATGGCCCCGCCCCCGGCCAGCGCCCCTGCCCTTCGCACGACGCTCGACCTCGACAGCATCTCCGCCATCGTCGTCTGCGCGGCGACGGCCGTCAGGCGCGCCTGCGGCCCGGCCGCCGCCCTCTCCTGCGCCGCGTCGGCCGCCGGGGCGGGCGCGTTGTCCATCGAGGTGACGGCCGAGCCGCGGCCGGCCGCGTCGGCGCGACGCGGCGCGCCCGGCCCCTGCGAACTCGCCCTCGCCCATGCCGCGCGCATGCCCGGCGCGCTGAGCCTGCGGGTCGAGGCCATCGAGCCGGGGCGCGTGCGCCTGTCCTTCGATGCGCGGGAGGAGGCATGAGCGACGCGCAGGCAGCGGCCAGCTTCGTCCTCGTGGTCGAGGACGAGCCCGCGATCCAGGCGATGATCGCACGCACGCTGCGCCAGCATGCCTTCCAGGCCCGCGTCGCCCTGCGACGCGACGAGGTGCTGGCCCTGGCGGGCGAGGAGGCCTGCGTCGCGGTGCTGCTCGACCTCGGCCTGCCCGGGGACGACGGCATGGACATCGCCCGCGCGCTGCGCGGGCGCAGCGACGTGCCGATCCTCATGCTCACCGGGCGCGCCGCCGTGCGCGAGCGCGTCAGCGGCCTCGAGGCGGGCGCGGACGACTACATCGTGAAGCCCTTCGACCCCGACGAGCTGGTCGCGCGGCTGCGCGCCGTCCTGAGGCGCAAGCCGAAGGCGGAACGCAACCGCGCGCGCGCCGTCGCGATCCGGCTGGGGGCGGGCCGGCTCGACCTGGCGACGCGCGAATTCGCGGGCCCCTCCGGCCGCGAGAAGCTGACCGAGCAGGAGCTGCGCCTGCTCCGCGCCATGGTCGACAACGACGGGCCACTCGCGCGCGCCTCCGCCTACGGGCTCGTCCTCGGGCGCAAGTGGGAGCCGACCGACCGGAGCCTCGACGTCCATGTCGCCAACCTGCGCCGGAAGCTGCGGGCGGCGCTGGGCGGCGAGGACCCGATCGCGACGCTCCGCGGCCAGGGCTACGAGCTTCGCGCGCCGGCATCGACCGAGGCCGGGGAGGGCGGTTGACGTTTCTTAACGCATGCCTGGAAGGCTGGCGCGCTAACTAGGTGCGCGGGCAGGCGACGCCGTGCCCGGCGCCCCGCCCCTGGAGGCCAGCCCGAGATGATCGCAAGAACGCTCCGCGCCACCGTGAACGCCTTGGGCAACCTGCGCATGGCGCTCGCGGGGGCGGCCGGGCTCGCGCTGATCTGGGGGACGCTCCTGATGTTCGAGCGCGAGCACCTGCAAGCCAGCATCCGCTCCGCGGAGACGGAGACGCGCATGCTCGCAACCACCTTCGCCGAGCACGCCGAGGCGACGATGCGCCTCATCGATGCCGCCGCAACCGATTTCGCCGCCGCGTGGCCGACGGACAGCGACGGCTTCCGCGCGGAGGTCGCGCGCTGGGAGACGACCCTCGGGGACCTCGCGCTGCAGATCGGCGTGGTCGACCGGAAGGCCGACATCATCTACTCCAACCTCGGGATCTCCAGCCCTCCGGTGAACCTGCGCGACCGCGAGCATATCCGCGTGCATCTCGACCGCACGCACGAGGGGCTGTTCGTGTCGCGCCCGCTCATCGGGCGCGTCTCGCGCAAGGCCACGATCCAGTTCTCGCGCGTCATCGAGCGCGACGGGGACGTGATGGGCGCCGTCGTCGTCTCCCTCGACCCCGAGTACTTCCACAGGTTCTACGGCGCGCTGCCCATGCAGGAGCCGATCAGGATCTCGATGCTGCGCCACACGGGCGAACTGATGGTCCAGGTGCCCGGTGGCACGCAGATAGGCAGGGTGGTCGAGGGCCTGCCCTTCATCGACTCGCGGCAGCCGCGTTACGGGAACTTCCGCGGCGCGACGTCGCCGGAGGGCCGGGACACGATCTACGGCTTCCACCACCTCGACACGCGCGGCGTCACGCTGGCCGCCGAGATCTCCGTCGACGACGCGCTCGCCGGCTATCGCGCCGAGCGCGCGATGCACGTGCTCGCCGCGCTCGGCATGAGCCTCGCGCTCATCGCCGTGGTGGTGCTTGCGCAGCGCAAGGCCGCGAGCGACCGCGAGCGCGCGGCGCTGCTCGCGCAGGCGAACCAGACGCTCGAGGCGCGGGTCGGGGAGCGCACCGCCGAGCTGGCGCGCAGCTCCCGGGAGGTCGAGAAGCTCAACGCCTTCCTCGCCCGGCTCCTGCATTCGAGCCCGGCGGTGCTCTACACGCTCGACGCCGGCACCCTGCTCCCCAGCTTCGTCAGCAGCAACATCGCGGCGAAGACCGGCTGGACGCCCGAGCATTTCCGCGAGGATCCAGGCCTGTGGACGTCCTGCGTCCATCCCGAGGACATCGAGCGCGCGGGGATCAGCCGCGCGAAGCTCGGGGAGGCCGGCCAGCAGGGCACGCGCCTGCGCTTCCGCTGCCGCGACGGCAGCTATCGCTGGATGCAGCACGAGGCGACGCTGGTCCGCGACGCCGATGGCCGGACCGTCGAGGTCGCGGGCGCGTTCTGGGACGTCACCGAGGCGGTACGCATCGAGGAGCAGATCCACGAGCGCCAGAAGCTCGAGGCGATCGGGCAGCTCACCGGCGGCCTCGCCCACGACTTCAACAACCTCCTCGGCATCGTCGTCGGCAACCTGGACCAGATCGGCGAGCGGCTGCGGCCGGAGGATGCGCTGCACCGGCCCTACCGCGCGGCGCTCGACGCGACGCTGCGCGGGGTCGAGATCACGCGCCTGCTGCTCGCGGTGGCGCGTCGCCAGCCGCTCGAGGTCGCCGAGCACGACCTCAACCAGCTCGTCGAGCAGATGATCCCGCTGGTGCGCTCCTCGGTCGGTTCCTCGATCGCGATGAACGTGATGCTGGCCGAGACGCCGCTGGCGACGACGCTGGACGCGGCGATCCTCAGCAACGTGGTCCTCAACCTCGCCATCAACGCGCGCGACGCGATGAAGGAAAAGCCGGGCGCGCGGATCCTCAGCCTGCGCACGCGAAGCGAGGAGATCGCCCCCGGCGCCGACCCCGACCTCAAGCCCGGTTGGTACGCGGTGCTCGAGGTCGGCGACACGGGAACCGGCATGACGCCGGCGGTCCGCGCCCAGGCCTTCGAGCCCTTCTTCACGACGAAGGAGCGCGGCAAGGGGACCGGCCTCGGCCTGTCGATGGCGCTCGGCTACGCGACCCAGCTGGGCGGCACGATCCACGTCGACAGCGCGCCGGGCGTCGGGACGACGATGAGGTTGTACCTGCCCATGAAGCCGGCCAAGCCGGCCGCCGTGGCGCCCCCTGCCCCGGCCCCCGCTGCCGCCCAGGCGGCCATCGCCGCGGAGGCGCAGGCCGCGGCCGAGGCCGGCCCGTCGCGCGGACGCATCCTCGTGGTCGACGACGAGCCCGGCCTCTGCACCCTCGCCTGCGACTGGATCCGCTCGCTCGGCTACGAGGCGGTCGGCGTCCACACGCCGCAGGAGGCGCTGGACCAGCTCCACGCGCACCGCTTCGACATGCTGTTCACCGACATCGTCATGCCCGGCGAGATGGACGGGCTCGCGCTCGCCAACGAGGCGAAGGCGCGGCATCCCGGCATGCGGGTGCTGCTCGCGTCGGGCTACGCGCGCATCCTGTTCGAGAACAAGAACCTGCCCGGACAGCTGCTGAGCAAGCCCTACCGGAAGAAGGAAG
>VGDA01000104.1 GCA_016869915.1 Alphaproteobacteria bacterium | reverse complement strand
TGATCACCTGCCCGCCCTGGATCCGGCCCGGCCAGCGGCTGCAGCACGGGGCGCGGAAGCCGCCTTCCCAGGTCGTCGCCTTCTCGCCGCGGAACGGCGTGCAGCCGCCATCGGGCCAGGACATGACCTCGGCGCCGTTGTCCGTGGTGTAGATCACGATCGTTTCCCGCGTGATGCCGAGTTCGTCGAGCTTGGCGAGCTGCTGCCCGACATGCCCGTCATGCTCGACCATGCCGTCCGCGTAGACGCCGATCCCCGTCTTGTTGCGGCTCTCGGGCTTGAGGCGCGTCCAGATATGCATGCGCGTCGAGTTGAACCACGTGAATAAGGGCTTGCCCGCCTTGTGCTGGCGGTCGATGAAGTCAAGCGCGCCGGCGAGGAACTCCTCGTCCACGGTCTCCATGCGCTTCATCGTCAGCGCGCCGGTGTTCTCGATGCGCTGCGTGCCATCGGGGTTCGCCCAGCTCTTCAGCACGCCGCGCGGGCCGAACTGGCGGCGGAACTCCGGGTTGCGCGGGTAGTCCGGGTTCTCCGGCTCGTCCTCGGCGTTGAGGTGGTAGAGCGAGCCGAAGAACTCGTCGAAGCCGTGCATCGTCGGCAGGTGCTCGTCGCGGTCGCCGAGGTGGTTCTTGCCGAACTGGCCGGTCGCGTAGCCCAGCGGCTTCAGCAGCGCCGCGATCGTCGGGTCCTCGGGCTTCATGCCGAGATCGGCGCCCGGCAGGCCGACCTTCGACAGGCCGGTGCGGAACGGGCTCTGCCCGGTGATGAAGGCGGAGCGGCCCGCGGTGCAGGAATTCTCCGCGTAGTGGTCGGTGAACATCGCGCCCTCGCGCGCGATGCGGTCGATGTTCGGCGTGCGATAGCCCATCAGGCCCATGTTGTAGGCGGAGATGTTCGCCCAGCCGACGTCGTCGCCGAAGATCACGAGGATGTTCGGGCGCGCCTGCGCGCCGGCGCGCGGCGCGGGCGCCGCCTGCTGCGCCTGGGCGACGCGCGTGCCGGCGACCGCGCCGGCCCCCGCCACGGCGGTGGTCCCAAGCAATACGTCGCGGCGCGAATGACCGTTGCTCATGTGTCTCTCCCCCTCGGGTTTGCGGAATCGTCGCGGCGGATGCAGCGGAAGCCGACATGGCTCATGCCCGAATCCACCATCTGGGCGTGGCGCGCCGCCGGCCGGTAGCGGCGGCAATAGGACGGCGCGCACAGGAACGAGCCGCCCTTCACCACCTTTCGCGGGATGCGGACGGTGGTTTGCGAACGGTCGTAGGATGCGTCGACGGACGGACCGCGCGGATTCAGCGGCGCGCAGCATGGCTTGGCCGGATCGACCGCGTGGCGCGCGCCCCACTAGTCGGAGGTCCACTCCCACACGTTGCCGCACATCTCGAACAGCCCGTGGCCGTTGGCGGGGTAGCTGCGCACGGGACACGTGCCGGAATGGCCGTCCTCGGCGACGTCGCGCCAGGGGAACGGGCCCTGCCAGGTGTTCGCGAGATGCACGCCGCCCGGGGCGAACTCATCGCCCCATGCGAACTCCGCGCCGTCGAGGCCGCCACGCGCGGCGAATTCCCACTCCGCCTCGCTGGGGAGGTCCTTGCCGGCCCAGCGCGCATAGGCTTCCGCGTCCGCGAACGCGACGTGCACGACGGGATGCTCCTCCCTACCTGCGAGCGAGGATCCCGGCCCCTCGGGTGCGCGCCAATGGGCGCCCTGCGTCCAGTGCCACCAGCGCGACATGTCGCGCGTGTCGACGGGGCCATCCGTGGGCCGGAACACGAGCGATCCGGGCGCGAGGCGCGACGCCTCGACGCCGGGATAGAGGGCGGGATCCAGCGGCCGCTCCGCGACGGTGACGTATCCCGTCAGCGCCACGAAGCGCGCAAACATGGCGTTCGTGACGGCCGTCTCATCCATGCTGAAGCCGGCGACCCGGGCGGTGTGCCGAGGACGCTCCTCGGCGTAGTGGGCATCCGAGCCCATCAGGAACGCGCCGCCCGGGACGCGCACCATCCCCTCCGTAGCGGACGCATCGCCGGGTGCCCCTGCCTCCGCTTGCAATTGCGCTCGCATCGGTGGCGACAGTGCCGATAGTGTCGAGAGCGCAGCCAATACTTTGTGCGCAATTTTGAATTGACCGCAGGGGCATGGCATGGAAATCCGCGACCTGCGTATCGTGAAGACGATCGCCGAGCACGGGACCCTGGTGCGCGCGGCGCGCGTGCTCGGAACCGCGCAGCCTGCCCTCACGCGCTCGCTGGCCGCGATCGAGGCGAGGCTGCGCGGCAAGCTCTTCGAGCGCACGCGTCGCGGCGTGGTGCTCACCGATCTCGGCCGCACGGTGATGGCCGAGGCCGGGGAGATCCTCCAGAGGCTCGAACGCCTGGGCGAGCGGCTGGACGCGGTGCGCGGCGACCAGGTCCGCGAGCTGCGGATCCTCGCCGGGCCGTTCGTGGGCGAATCGATCGGCGTCATGGCGCTGGCACGCATGATCGCGCGCCACCCCGAGGTGAGGATGCGCCTCGCGACCTCGAACTGGGCCGAGATACCGCGCGCGATCCTCGAGCGCGAGGCTTCGGTCGGCCTGCTCGCGCTGCAGGACCTCGACGAGGACCCGAACCTCCATGTGGAGCGTGCGCCCGCAGCCCGGCGTGTTCCTCGTCCGCCGCGGCCATCCCCTGTCGCGCAGGCGCGGCATGGGGCTGGCGGACATCCTCGCCCATCCGCTGGCATTCATCGGCCGCGTCCCGCGCGAGGTGCAAGGGCCGATGGCGGAGGCCCGCCATGCCGCGAGGCGTGCCGGCGACGTCCACGCCGCCTATCCGGCCCTCGTCATAGAGAGCCCGACCTTGTCCATCGCCGCCCTGCCGCACTCGGACGCGGTCACCGGCGTCCCCGTCCCTATCGCCATGCGGACGATGCGCGGCGGCGACGTGGTCGCCCTGCGCTGGCGCGAGCCATGGCTCGCGCTGCGTCCGGGCATCCTGACCCGGCGCGGCGGGCGGCTCGACGAGGTCGAGCGCGACTTCCTCTCGCAACTGCGCGTCGCCGACGCCGAGGAGGCGGAGAAGTCGATCGCCTGGTGCCGGCGCAACGGCATCGACCCGCGGACCTGAACGCGGGCGGCGGCATCCACCGCCCGCGCAGGCGCCGCGTCAGTACATGTGCTGGCCGCCGTTGATCGACAGCGTCGAGCCGGTGATGAAGGCGCCCTCGTCGGCGACGAGGAAGGCGACGCCGCGCGCGATCTCCTGGGCGTGGCCGAGGCGGCCGACCGGGATGCGCGCGATGATCTTCTTGAGCACGTCGGCGGGCACGGCCTGGACCATCTCGGTGTCGATGTAGCCCGGGGCGATCGCGTTGACGGTGATGCCCTTCGCCGCGCCTTCCTGCGCCAGCGCCTTGGTGAAGCCGTGGATGCCGGACTTCGCCGCCGCGTAGTTGACCTGGCCGTACTGGCCCATCTGCCCGTTCACCGAGCCGATGTTGACGATGCGGCCGAAGCCCTTCTCGAGCATCGAGTCCCACGCGCACTTGCACAGGTTGTAGCAGCTGCCGAGGTTCGTATCGATCACCTGGTCCCACATGTCGCGCGACAGGCGCTTCATCGTGGCGTCGCGGGTGATGCCGGCGTTGTTCACCAGCACCTCGACCGGGCCGACCTCGGCCGCGATCTTCGCGATGGCCGCCTGGCAGGCGGCGAAGTCGCCGACGTCGAACCTGTAGGCGGGGATGCCGGTCTCCGCCGTGAAGGCCTGCGCGACCGCCTCGTTGCCGCCGTAGTTGGCGACGACGCGATAGCCGGCCTTCTTGAGGCCCTCGCTGATGGCGCGGCCGATGCCGCGGGTACCGCCCGTGACGAGCGCAACACGTCCAGTCATCTCGATCTCCCTGTCCTGCCGTCTGGTTGTCAGCGCTCGACGCAGAGCGCGATGCCCATGCCGCCGCCGATGCACAGCGTCACCAGGCCCTTGCGCGCGTCGCGGCGCTGCATCTCGAAGAGAAGCGTGTTGAGGACGCGCGCGCCCGACGCGCCGACCGGGTGGCCGATCGCGATCGCGCCGCCGTTCACGTTCACCTTCGACACGTCCCAGCCCATGTCCTTGTTGACCGCGCAGGCCTGCGCGGCGAAGGCCTCGTTCGCCTCGACGAGGTCGAGGTCGGAGGCCTTCCAGCCCGCCTTCTCGAGCGCCTTGCGCGAGGCCGGGATCGGGCCGGAGCCCATGATCGCGGGGTCGACGCCCGCGGTCGCCCAGGAGACGATGCGCGCGAGCGGCGTGACGCCACGCCGCGCCGCCTCGGCGTCGCTCATCAGCACCGCGACGGCGGCGCCGTCGTTGATGCCCGAGGCGTTGCCGGCCGTGACCGTGCCGTTCTTGTCGAAGGCCGCGCGCAGCTTGGCCAGCGTGTCGAGGGTCGTGCCGTGCTTCGGGTACTCGTCGTCTGAGACGACGACGTCGCCCTTGCGGGACTTCACGGTGACCGGGACGATCTCGTCCCGGAACCTGCCGGCCTTCTGCGCGGCCTCGGCCTTGTTCTGCGAGGCGACGGCGAAGCGGTCCTGCTCCTCGCGGCCGATCTGCCACTTCTGGGCGACGTTCTCCGCCGTGTTGCCCATGTGGTAGCCGTGGAAGGCGTCCATCAGGCCGTCGCGCAGCATGGTGTCGGCCATCTCGGCGGCGCCCATCTTCACGCCCGCGCGCAGGTGCACGCAGTGCGGAGCCTGGGTCATGCTCTCCTGGCCGCCGGCGACGACGACCGCGCTGTCGCCGTTGCGGATGGCCTGGAAGCCGAGCGCGACCGCGCGCAGGCCCGAGCCGCAGAGCTGGTTGATGCCGTAGGCGGTCTTCTCGGCCGGGATGCCGGCCTTCATCGCCGCCTGGCGCGCCGGGTTCTGGCCGGTGCCCGCGGTGAGGATCTGGCCCATGACCACCTCGTCGACCTCGGCGGGCGCGACCTTGGCGCGCTTCATCGCCTCGACGATGGCGACCGCGCCGAGCTCGTGCGCGGCGAGGGACGCGAAGGCGCCGTTGAAGCTGCCCACGGGCGTGCGGGCGGCGGCGGCGATGACGATGTCGGCCATGGTTTCCTCCTGGATCTTTCGCGGCGGGGGGAGCCGCCGGACGGGCGCTCTATAGCCGGGAGATTACGCCTGCCCTACTGCGGCGAACAGCCGTCGCCGCGTCAGGATGCCGCAGCCTGCCGGATCCAGCCGACGATGCCGGGCCACAGGGACGCCGGCGCCCGCGGCGAGCTCATCATGCCGATATGCCCGAGGGGCGGCGCCACGAGCCGGGCGCCCCTGATCGCGTCCGCCAGGGCGCGCGCCGAGGCGGGCGGCACGATCCGGTCGCGCGCGGGCACCACGCAGAGGGTGGGCGCGGCGATCTCCGCCGGCCGCACCGGTCGCCCCTCGATCCGCCACCTGCCCAGCGCCGGATCGTTGTCTCCGTACCAGCCGACCATGGTCTCGCGCGCCACGCGGGCCGCCAGCGGCACGCCGTCGTTGAGCCAGTCCTCCAGCGCCACGAAGCCGATCGCCTCCTCCGAGGCCTGGTCCATGCGCGAGAATGCGATGAATTTCCGCGCCGCCAGCAGCGGGTCCAGCGCGGCGAACAGCCCCTGTAGGACGTCGACCGGGACCTCGCCGATCGCCTCCGCGGCCGGCAGCCAGCCGCGCGCCTGGGCCGCGAGCGCGAGCGCCAGGTCCGGCCGCTCGGCGTGGAAGTCCCAGGGCGTGGCGAGCAGCACCAGCCCGCGCACCGCCGCGGGACGCAGCAGCGCCAGCGGCGCCGCCAGCAGCCCGCCCATGCAGTAGCCCAGTAAGATGGCGGGCGCGCCCGTGGCGGCGACGACATGGTCGAGGCAGCGCAGCAGCCGCCCGGCGACGTAGCCATCGAGGTCCCAGCCGCGCTCGATGTCGCCGGGCCGGTCCCAGTCGACGAGGAAGGGCCTGAGGCCAGCCGCGGCAAGCGCGCGCACGAAGCTGCGCCCGGGCGCGAGGTCGAGGATGCTCGCGCGGTTGACCAGCGAGGGCACGAGGAGGACGGGTGGCCCCGAGCCGCCAGGCGCGCAGTCGAGCAGCCGCGTCGTGCCCTCGCTCCAGGCGACGGGCCAGGCGGTCGCGGGGCGGGCGTGGGGATGGCGGCGGTAGAGATCGATGCCGCGCAGGAAGGAAGCGGCGCGCGCGCGGATCTCGCGCGACAGCGCGCCGCGCAGCGCCTCAGGGCTTGCGCGCGCGAGGGCGCTTGCGAGCCCTGGGTGCTCGCGCGCCAGCATGCTCCAGAAGGGCGACGCGCCGCTCGAGTTCGTCGATGCGCCGAGCGAGGCCGTCCACGTCGCCATGGCCGCCGCGAGGTGCAGCCCCAGCGGGCGTGGCGCCATCAGGCGCGTGGGTGGCGGCGGCAGGCGCGGATCCGGCATGCGACGCGCCATGCTGCGCGTGCGCGCCGGCGCCTGTCCATATCGCCATCCACGCGGCCGGCGCGGTCGCGCCGGCGGCGGCAAGGCGCTGCATCGCCTCCGCGATAGCCGGATCCGCGGCGGAGGCCGCGACATGCTCCTGCCAGAGGTCGAGGAAGCGCCGCGCCAGGGCCTCGGGATCGTCCTTCTCGCTCATGGCCGGACCTCGCGCGGACGTGCGGGCCTTGCGGCCCGCGGGCTTCGCGTCCATCATGACAGAATGGCGATGACGGAAAAACCCGACGACCAGGCCGCGGCGGCGACGCCAGCCGGGGACGGCAAGGTCGTCAGGGTCAAGAAATACGCGAACCGCAGGCTCTACAACACCGCGACGTCCAGCTACGTGACGCTCGAGGACCTCTGCGCGATGGTCAAGCAGGGGACCGAGTTCGTCGTGCACGACGCCAAGACCGGCGAGGACATCACGCGCGCGGTCCTCACGCAGATCATCGTCGAGGAGGAATCCAAGGGCGGGCAGAACCTGCTGCCCATCGGGTTCCTGCGCCAGCTCATCGCCTTCTACGGCGACAACCTGCAGTCGGTCGTGCCGCGCTACCTCGAGGCGTCGATGCAGGCCTTCTCGCACAACCAGGACCAGTTCCGCGATTCGATGAAGGCGGCCTTCGGCGGCTTCTTCCCCTTCGGGCCCCAGCTCGAGGAGATGAGCAAGCAGAACATGGTGCTGTTCCAGAACGCCATGTCCCAGATGTGGGCGCCCTTCGCGCAGGGGCAGGCGCATCCCGGCGCCCGGCCCGAGCAGCCGGCGCAGGCACCGGCGGCCGCCGCGCCGTCGCTCGACGAGCTGCGCCGCCAGATGGAATCCATCCAGCGCCAGCTCGCGGAGATGTCGAGGAAGTGAGCGCGCGGGGGCTCAGCCCCCTGCCAGCCCGCCCTTGAGCACGGTGAGCCGCGACGCGGGCGCGCCCGCGACGGCGATGGCCGGCTGCGGCGCGGCCTGGAGGGGCGCGGCGAGCCAGGGCCGATCGATCTCCGGCTTGCCGAAATGCCAGCCCTGCAGGAACCGAACGCCGCGCCGCGTCAGCAGCGCCGCCTCGGGCGCGGTCTCGACGCATTCCGCGACGGTCACGAGCCCGAGCCCCTCGGCGAGGCCGAGCAGCGTGCGCACGAAGAGCTGGTTGTCGACGTTGTCCTCGAGGCCGCGCACGTAGGACCCGTCGATCTTCACGCAATCGACGGCGAGGGCCTTGAGGTTGCGGAAGCTGGTGTAGCCGGCGCCGAAGTCGTCGAGCGCGACGCGGCAGCCGAGGTCGCGCAGGCTGCGCACGAAGCGCGCCGTCTCGTCGATGTCCTCGAGCGCGACGGTCTCGGTGATCTCCACCGTGAGCCGTTCGGCTACCTACGGCATGCCGCGCACGAGGGCGTTGAGCATCCTCAGCCAGCTGCGGTCGCTGGTGGTGTGGCCGGAGACGTTGACCGCGAGGCGCAGGCTCGGATGCGCGCTCAGCTCCTCGATCGCGAGCTCGAGCGCGCGCCGGTCGACCTGGCGCATCAGGCCGGACTGCTCGACGAAGGGGATGAAGGACGCGGCGGGCACGTATTGCCCGTTCCTGCGACGCAGGCGGATCAGGCACTCGTAGTGGTCGACCGCGTGCGATATCGCGTCGACCACGGGCTGGTAGGCGAGCAGGACGCGCCCGTCCTTGAGACCCGCCTGCACCTCCTCGACCATCCACACGACGTGGCGGCGCTGCTCGCGATGCGCTGGCGAGTCCTGGTGGAGCGCGAAGCAGTTGCGGCCCTGCTGCTTGGCCTGGTGGAGCGCGGTGTCGCCGCGGCTCATCACCTCGCTGACCATCGGCGGGTGCTCGTGGAAGGCGACGCCGCCGATCGAGGCGGTGACGTGGAGCTCGGCGGAGGGCGCCTCGATCCGCGCCTGGCGCACGGCGGCGAGGATCTTGTCGGCCGTCGCGGTGAGGTCGGCCACGGGGCAGTGGCTGAGCACGACGCCGAAGCGGTCGCCACCCAGGCGCCCGATGACGTCGGTGTTGCGCAGCGTGCGGTCGAGCAGCCGGCTGACCGCGACGATGACGGCGTCGGCGGCCTCGTGGCCGAAGGCGTCGTTGATCGGCCCGAGCTTGTCGATGCCGATCACCATGTACGCGCCCGGGACGCCGTAGCGCCGCGCGAAGCCCAGCGCCTGCTCCAGCGAATCCTTGAGCCGGGCGCGGTTGTAGTGGCCGGTGAGCTCGTCGTGGTTGGCGAGGTATTCCAGCTGCGCCTCGCGCGCCTTGCGCGCGCCGGTCAGGCGCAGGACGCCGGCGATCGACAGCGGCTGGCCCGCGGCGTCGCGGCGCGCGATGCCGCGGTCATGGACCCAGACGGGGTCGTCGTGGTCGTCGCGGATCCTGTATTCGCATTCATAGGCGCCGGCGCCCGATAGATGCCGCGCCAGCGCCTCGGCGCGCAGCGTCGCGTCCTCGGGGAAGATGCGCGCGGCGAAGCCGTCGGCGGTGTGCAACGCGGCGAACTGGCCGCCCAGCGCATCCGGGACGGGCGCGAGCCAGTCGAGCGAGCCCGAGCGCACGTCCCACGCATAGGCGACGTCGCCGGCGGCGCCGATCGCCTCGACGAGGCGCCGGTGTTCCATCTCTGCGTTGTCCTCGTTGCCCGAGCCAGCCATCTTCGCGTCCAGCGCCTTCTGCCCTTGAACGGGGCGCATTCTCCCCGGCCGACGTTAACGCATCTTGAATTGCGCGATCGCGTCGCTGGAATAGTTAATTTCCGCTAACCACGAATCCTCTATACGCGACATTGAAGCAATTCATCGAGGGTTTTATATTTCTTAGCGAATAACTCAGCCGATGCTCGTCCTCACCCTCCCCTCCCCGACTACCCTCCGGGTCCCGCCGCGCACGCAGGAGCGCGCCGCCGGGATGCCCGAGCGCATGCAGGCGGGCGAGCGCGAGTTCGAGGCGCGCGGAGACGATGCGGTCAGCGCACCCGGCCAGCGCGCGCAACCGGCGCGCCTGCTCTTCGGCACGCCGGTGAGCTTCGTTGCGCAGTTCCTCGCGCAGCAGAACCCGCAGCGCGGCGCGCATATCGAGGACTGGCGCGGCGCGCGCGGCGCCTATGCGCGCGCCGAGGGCCTCGCCGCCCCGGCCGCGCAATCG
>VGDA01000103.1 GCA_016869915.1 Alphaproteobacteria bacterium | reverse complement strand
GGACCAGCCGGAATGGGCCGAGACCAAGGCGCGCATGCGCCACGTCTTCTACGGCGACGAGCCGCGCTGGAAGGAGATGATCGTCGCGCGCGGCTTCGACGTCACGCGGCGCATGCTCGCCGGGCTGGCAGCCTGAGGCCTCGATGCTGGCGCGCAGGCGCCCGCGCGACCACCGCCTGCGCCGGTCAGCCAGCCATGCGGACCTGCTGGTGGCTCCGCGCCAGGACCGCAGCCACGATGGAAAGGGCGTGGCCGGACGTCAAGAGATGCGGCGCTTCGTCGTCATAGCGGTACTCGACCGCATATGGCGTGAGCAGGCGCAGATCGGATTCGCCGACGCTGCAGCCATGTCCCGCGTCGGACAGTTGTCCGGCCAGTTCCTCGAGGTCATGTGTCCGCCGATAGTCGAGTCCATGAAGGCACATGGCCACCTTCAAGGCCTTCTCCGTCGCCTGCTGGCCATGGAAGAAGGCGATCGCCTTGTCGACGCCGCGCGCATCGAGCGGGGCGCGCATCGCGGCCTCGTCTCGGCGGGCGAGTCGCAGCAGCCGCGCCGCCTCCTCACGCTGCGGCGTCATGCAGCACCCTGCCCTCAAGCTTGACCCTGTGGGGCAGCGTCCCGGGCACCTGGATCCGGCGCTCGAAGTCCGCGCGAGCAAAAAGCAGCAGGTCGACGCCCACGCCGAGGCGCCCCACGGCGGCCTTGAGGCGAAGATACTCCGTCGCCTTGTCCGGCAGTTCCGGCTCGACCACGACGAGATCGAGGTCCGAGGCCATCGACGCGTCGCCGCGGGCATAGGAGCCGAAGACGATCACCGTCGCGGGGCGCGACGCGGCGGCGGCGACGCACGCGGCTGCCTGGCGGAGTTGCACTTCGCTCAGCATGGCCGTCGACCCTCCTTGCGCGGCAGGCACCCCGGCGGCGCTGGTCCCTGCCCTGGCGTCCTACCCTACGCCACCCGGGCCGCTAGGCCCCGCTCGCGCGCAGGCCCTCCGGCCGCGGGCCGCCGGTCGCCCAGTCGAGCAGCTCGACGGTGTGGAGCACGGGCGTCCCGGTGCCGCTCGCGAGCTGCGCCATGCAGCCGATGTTGCCCGCGGCGATGACGTCGGGCGCGGTGCGCGCGATGTTGGCGAGCTTGCGCGCCTTGAGCTGGCCCGCGATCTCCGGCTGCAGCAGGTTGTAGGTGCCGGCCGAGCCGCAGCACAGGTGCCCCTCCGGCACGTCCTTCACCGCGAAGCCGGCGCGCGCGAGAAGTTCCTTCGGCAGCGTCGTGATCTTCTGCCCGTGCTGGAGCGAGCACGCGGAATGGTACGTCACCGCGAGCTTCTCCGGCGCCGCCGCGACGCCGAGGCCGAGCTGGGCCACCACCTCGGTCACGTCCCTGGCCAGCGTGGAGATCCGCGCGGCGGCGGCGGCGAGGTCGCGGTCGCCGCGGAACATGAAGCCGTAGTCCTTCACCGTCGTGCCGCAGCCCGAGGCGTTGACGACGACCGCGTCGGGCCCGCGCCCGCCCCAGAGCGCGGTCCAGGCGCGGATGTTGCGCGCGGCCGCGGCATGCGCCGCCGCCTCCTGTCCGAGATGGTGCGTGAGCGCGCCGCAGCAGCCGGCGCCGGGCGCGATCGCCACCTCGCAGCCCAGCCGCGTCAGCAGGCGGATCGTCGCCTCGTTGATCCGCGGCTCCAGGACGCGCTGCGCGCAGCCCGAGAGCAGCGCCACGCGCATCCGGGTCCCGCCCTCCGCCGGGAAGACCTGCGGACGGTCGACAGGCGACGGCCCCTCGAGCCGCGCGGGCGCGAGCTCGAGCATCGCGCGCAGCCGCGCCGGCAGCAGCGGCGCGAGCGGCCGTGCCAGCCGCGCGGCGGCGAGCGCGACGCGGAACAGCGCGGGCCGGGGCAGGATCGCGCCGAGCGCGCGGCGCAGCAGCCGGTCGGCCAGCGGGCGCCGGTAGGTCTTCTCGACATGGGCGCGCGCGTGGTCGACGAGGTGCATGTAGTTCACGCTCGACGGGCAGGTCGTCATGCAGGACAGGCAGGACAGGCAGCGATCGACATGGCGCACCGTGCGCTCGTCGGCGGGGCCGCCGCCCTCCAGCATGTTCTTGATCAGGTAGATGCGGCCGCGCGGGCTGTCGAGCTCGTCGCCCAGCAGCGCGTAGGTCGGGCAGGTCGCGGTGCAGAAGCCGCAATGCACGCAGCTGCGCAGGATCTTCTCCGACTCCGCCGTCGCGGGGTCGGCGAGCTGCGCCAGGGTGAAGTTCGTCAGCATCGCTCCTCACATCCCCGCATGCATGCGGCCGCGATTGAGCACGCGCCTCGGGTCGAAGCCGTCCTTCACGCGCGCCGAGAGCCGCTCGAGCGCGGGCGCCGGCGGCTGGAACACCGGCACGGCGGCGCGCACGGCGTCGGGCGCGCGCACCAGCGTCGCGTGCCCGCCGCAGCCCGCGATCGCCGCGCGCAGCCGCGCGGCATGGGCGTCCGGCGCGCCGGGCGCGGCCGCGAGCCAGGCGAGGCCGCCGCCCCAGTCGAGGAAGAACGCACCGGGCAGGTCGCGGCAGAGCGCGGGCGCCGCGGCCGGCGGCACCGAGACGCGCCACAGCGCGGCGGCGTCCGCGGGCAGCAGCGCGGCGACGTCGCGCAGCTCCTCCCAGAGGCGACGCGAGCGCATCGAATGCAGCTCCTCGTCGCGCGCGCGGCCGGCGAGCAGCCGGCGCAGCCCCTCGCAGCGCGCGGCGACCGAGGCGGGCGTGCCCTCGATGCGCAGCGCGACCACCGTCTCGCCCGAGTCGCGCACGAAGTCGACGCCGGAGCGCGCGGCCGCGGCGGCGGGCAGCATCGCGGCGCCCGAGACCTCGAAGGGCGAGTTCAGCGCGTCGGCCATCGCGCGCGTGCCGGCCGCGACGTCGAGGCCGAAGAGGAGCACGGTGCGCGCCCTTGGCGGCGCGGGCAGCACCTTCACGGTCACCTCGGTCATCGCCGCGAGCGTGCCATGCGAGCCGCAGAGGATCTTCGGCAGGTCGTAGCCGGTGACGTTCTTCACCACCTTGCCGCCGGCCTTGAACGACTCTCCGCGGCCGCTGACCGCGGCGAAGGCGAGGAGATGGTCGCGCGCCGCGCCGGCCTTCACGCGCCGCGGACCGGACAGGCCGGTCGCGATCGCGCCGCCGATCGTGCCCGCGCCCGCCGCGCCGCCCAGCATCGGGCCGGTGTCGGGCGGCTCGAAGGCGAGCATCTGGCCGCGCGCGGCCAGCGCCGCCGAGACCTCGGCCATCGGCGTCGCGGCGCCCGCGACCAGCAGCAGCTCCTCGGGCTCGTAGGAGACGATGCCGGAGAAGGCGGAAAGGTCGAGGACGTGGCGCGCCTCGACCGGGCGGCCGAGCGCGCGGCGCGAGCCGCCGGCGCGCAGCTCGAGCGGGGCCTCCTCGGCCGCCGCCCAGGCGATTGCGTCGCGCAGCTGGGCCGCGTCGCGCGGCGTGATCGTCCCGGCCATCAGAACCGCGGGAGTTCGGGGAAGGGCAACTCGCCCCGGCGCACATGCATGCGCCCGAGCTCGGCGCAACGATGCAGGACCGGGAAGACCTTGCCGGGATTGAGCAGCCCGTCGGGATCGAAGGCGCATTTGAGGCGCTGCTGCTGAGCGAGGTCGGCCTCGTCGAACATCGTGCCCATGAGGTCGCGCTTCTCGACGCCGACCCCGTGCTCGCCGGTCAGCACGCCGCCGACCTCGACGCAGAGCCGCAGGATGTCGGCGCCGAATTCCTCGGCGCGCTCCGTCTCGCCCGGCTTGCTCGCGTCGTAGAGGATCAGCGGGTGCAGGTTGCCGTCGCCGGCATGGAACACGTTGGCGAGGCGCAGGCCGTAGCGCCCCGACATCTCGCCCATGCGCCGCAGAACCTCCGGCAGGCGCCGGCGCGGGATCGTGCCGTCCATGCAGTAGTAGTCGGGGCCGATGCGGCCGACCGCCGGGAAGGCCGCCTTGCGCCCGGCCCAGAAGCGCAGCCGCTCCTCCTCGCTGGCCGAGGTCCGCGCGTAGACCGCGCCGTTGGCGCGCGCGATCGCCTCGACCGAGCCGATCAGCTCCTCCACCTCGGCCGCCGGCCCGTCGAGCTCGACGATCAGCAGGCTCTCGACGTCGAGCGGGTAGTTGGCGCGCACGAAGGCCTCGGCCGCCTCGATCGCCGGGCGGTCCATCATCTCCATGCCGCCGGGGATGATCCCCGCGGAGATGATCGCCGCGACGCAGGCCCCGCCCTGCTCGATGGTCGGGAAGCCGAGCAGCACCGCGCGCGCCGTGTCGGGCTTGCGCAGGATGCGCACCGTCACCTCGGTGACGACGCCGAGCAGGCCCTCCGAGCCGACGACGACGCCGAGCAGGTCGTAGCCCTCGGGATCGAGGTGGCTGCCGCCGATGCGCAGCACCTCGCCATCCATCGTCACGAGTTCCACGCCGAGGACGTTGTTCGTCGTCACGCCGTACTTGAGGCAGTGCACGCCGCCGGAATTCTCCGCGACGTTGCCGCCGATCGTGCAGGCGATCTGCGAGGACGGGTCGGGCGCGTAGTAGAAGCCGTCCGCCTCCACCGCCTTCGTGATGCCGAGATTGGTGACGCCGGGCTGGCAGGTCACGACGCGGTTCGCGTAGTCGATGTCGAGGATGCGGTTGAACTTGCCCATGCCGAGCAGGACGCCGTCGCCCAGCGGCAGGGCGCTGCCCGACAGGCCGGTGCCGGCGCCGCGCGGCACGACCTTGATCCCGCCCGCCTTGCAGTAGCGCAGCACCGCCGCGACCTGCTCCGTGGTCGAGGGCAGGACGACGACCATCGGCACCTGGCGATAGGCGGTCAGGCCGTCGCACTCGTAGGCGCGGCGGCCGGCCTCCGAGTCGATCACGCCCTCGCCCGGCACGATGCGGCGCAGGTCCTCGACGATCCTGTCGCGGCGCGCGAGCACGCTCTCGTCGGGCGCAGGCATCTTCAGCATCGGGGCGTCTCCGGCTAGGCGGGCGACAGAACTAGACGCCGCGGGCCGGGCCTGTCCAGCGCGCGGGCGGGGCGCGCCCCCAGCCCGGGAAAGGCCCAAACCCCGGAAAAGCAGGAACCCGCGCCGTCCTGGACGACGCGGGTTCCTGGCCTTGCGGCGGCGCGGCGGCGAGAGCCGCCGGCGCGGGTCAGCCCTGGCGGGCCTTGAAGCGCGGGTTGGTCTTGTTGATCACGAAGACCCGGCCCTTGCGGCGGACGATGCGGCAGTTCTTGTCCCGCTTCTTCGCCGTCTTCAGCGAGTTGACGACCTTCATGGCACCTGCTCCTGGACTGGCGCGGCCGGCCGGCCGCGCTGAAATGGCCGCGGGTTATAGGGGCGTCCCGCCCCGCAAGTCAAACCCCCGCGCGGGGGGCGCCCGCGCCGGGCTCCGCGGCGGGGGCCGGGCCGTCCACCCGGGCCCTCAGGGCGGCGTCGATGGCGATGCGAAGGTCGCTCGCCACCTCCGCCCGGTGCAGCGCGTCGGGCACCACGCAGGCGAGCTCGAAGGTGTAGGCGCCGGCGCCGAGGTCGCGCAGCAGCACCGCGGGCGCCGGGCTCGGCAGCACGCTGGGATGGCGCCTGGTGCAGGCGAGGAGCACTTCGCGCAGCGACGCGGCGTCGCCCTTGGCATGCGCGACCTGGACGATGACCTCGACCCGCGCCGTCAGGTCCTTGTGCGTCCAGTTGACGACATGGGTCTGGAGGAAGTCGGCGTTGGGCACCAGGACCGTGCTGCGGTCGAAGGTCTGGATCTCCGTCGCGCGCACGTTGATGCGCTGGACGATCCCCTGGTTGGCGCCGACCACGACCCAGTCGCCCTCCTTGATCGGCCGCTCGATCAGCAGGATCAGGCCGGAGACGAAGTTGTTGACGATGTTCTGCAGGCCGAAGCCGATGCCCACCGACAGCGCGCCGGCCAGGAAGGCGAGGTTCGAGACGTTGAGGCCGAGCGTCGACACCGCCATCGCCGCGCCGATCACCAGCCCGACATAGCCGAGGCCCGAGCGCAGGCTGTTGCGCACGCCGACGTCCAGTGTCGTGCGCGGGAAGATGCGCGTCTCGAAGAGCCGCTGGACGTAGCGCGTCACCGAGACGGCCAGCGCGAAGACCACGCCCGCCAGCAGCACGTCGGCCAGCGAGAATGTGTAGGAGCCGATCCGCACGCCGTCGATCAGCCGCGTCCAGATCACCGCGATGTCGCCCATCGTGGCGCCCCAGACCAGCAGCAGCCCGAGCAGCGTGAGCAGCAGCACCGCGAACTCGAGCAGCAGCCCGCACCAGAACTCGGCGAGGCGCAGCGCCTCGCGGCCGACCGACAGGCTCGCGGCCAGGCGCGCGCCCAGCCATCCCTCCGGCCCCATGAGCATGGGCAGGCTCTCGCGCAGCACGACGCGCGCGCAGGCCGCGGCGCCGAGGACGAGGCCGCTGCCCATGACGCCGAGGACGATGAACTGCGCGAGCGACGGGAAGCCGGCCAGCGCGACGAGCACCGAGATGGCCGCGGCGAGCGGCGCCAGCGTGCGCAGCAGCATCCAGCCCTGCCCGCCGGCCCAGCCCGGCGCCAGGCGCGCCCGGCGCAGCAGGACGAGGAAGCCCGCGCAGGCGCAGGCCGTCCACAGGGCCAGCAGCGCCTCGGCGTAGTCGAGCGCGGCGCCGGCGCGCATCGCCGCCCAGTCGGCGGCGAGCAGCCCGGCGAGCGGCATCAGCGCGCGCGACAGGGCCTCGGCCTCGGCGTCGCCGAGCGCGGGCAGGCGCCAGCCCGTCCGTACCGGCACGAGGGCGAGGCGCAGCGCCCAGCGCAGCGCCATGAAGAGGCCAGCGCCCGCGAGCGCCCAGAAGACCAGCGCGCGCACCGTGGCGTTCGGCAGCATCCCCTCGTCCGGCAGCGCGCGCAGCGCGAGGAAGGCGGCGACCGCCCATGGCAGGGCGAGCCTCGCCCATTCCGCCCCCGCGGCCAGGATGCGCGACGACGTCGGGGCGGGCGCCGGGTCGCCGCCCCAGGCGAGGCCCAGCCGCGCGCGGAACCGCTCGAGCACCCGCAGCAGGAAAAGGGCGGCGGCGTAGCCGATGCCCGCGAGGAAGGCGACGAAGAGCGCCGCGTGCAGGACCTCGGGCTCGGACGCGAGTCGCCCGGCCCAGACCTCGAGCGAGAGTTGCACCACGGCCAGGATCTGCGCGGCCTCGCCGGCCGCGCGCAGCCAGTTGCGCGGGTCGAGCGGCGTCGGCTTCGCCTCGAGCAGCGTGCGCGCCAGCGCCTCGAAGCGCTTGCCGGAGAGCTGGTCGAGCATCTGCTCCATGCGCGCCGAGGCCAGATCCGCCTGGCGGATCCAGCCCTCGGCCTGGCCCAGGTTCGCCTCCAGCGCGCGGCGCCTGCGCGCGACGTCCTCCGCCTCGCCGCCCTCGGCGGGCTTGCCCAGGGCGTCGAGCAGGCCGCGCTGCGCCTCGGCCTCGGCCCTCGCCGTGGCGCGCAGCTGGTCGACCTCGCCGCGCTGGCGCAGGGCCTCCTCGGCGAGGCGCTGCACGGCGGACTCGCTGAGCCGAAGGCTGGCGGCCTCCCGCAGCATCGATTCGACGCCGCGCTCGATCTCGGCGAAGCGCGCGCGTATCCGCTCGGGCTCGATCTCGGCCGCGAGCGACGGGACGCAGGCGATCGCGAGGAGGATCGCCGCCGCGGCGACGAGCAGCGCGGCGCGCGCGCGGCGCAGGAGCTCAGCCATCGCGCGCCTCCCGGACCAGCGTGGTCTTGCCGCCGCGCACGAACTCGATGCGGTTCGGGAAGAGCGACGCGACCTGCCGGCGATGCGAGACGACGATCATCGTCTTCTCGCGAAGCTCGGCGAGCAGCGCGGCGGTGATCGCCATCTCGCCCGCCTCGTCGAGCGAGTTGAGCGACTCGTCGAGGATCACGCAGGGCGGGCGGGCGAGGAAGGCGCGCGCGATCGCGATGCGCTGCTGCTCGCCGCCGGAAAAGGGCTCGCCCTTCTCGCTCACCCGGGTCTCGCGCCCGGCGGGGTCGAGGCTGAGCCGCGCGCCGAGGCGCGACTCCTCCAGCACCCGGCGCAGCAGCGCGTCGTCGGGCGACTGCGTGAGCGCGACGTTGTCGTGGACGGTGCCCGGCACGAAGGCCGGGTTGGCGCGCATGAAGAAGAACAGGCGCTTGCGGTCGGCGAGGGTGAGCTTGGTCACGTCGTGGCCGCCGATCGTCACGCGTCCCGCGGCGGGAACCTGCAGGCCGAGCAGGACGGAGATGATCGTCGTCTTGCCGGAGCCGGAATCGCCGAACAGGCCCATCTTCTCGCCCGGCTCGATGGCGAAGGAGATGCGGTCGAGGATCGTGTCGCCGCGCGGGTTCCTGACCGTGACCTCGTCGAACTCGATGCGCCCCCAGGACGGGCGCGGCGCGGCGACGGGCGTGGGCGCGCCGGGCAGCGGGCGCTGGCTCACCGAGGCGTTTGCCGAGATGCGCGCGAGCGCGGCGCGCGCGTCGTTGATCATCGGCCACGCCTCGCCGATCTGCGACAGGCAGGGGAAGATCAGCATCGTGTAGTAGGCGAAGACGAGGAACTTGCCGACCGGCGGCGCGTCGTCGCCGGCCAGCAGCATGAGGATCACGAGGCACAGCGCCGCCGACACGCCGATCACGAACTGCATCGTCGCGTGGTAGCGGCTGTGGCGCATCCACAGCAGGCGGTTGAGGCCGTAGAGCCTGCGCGCGAGCGCGGTCGTGCGCGTCAGGAACACGGTGCGCAGGCCCGAGAAGCGCAGGTCGAGGTTGCGCTGGTAGATCGTGGCGAGCAGGCCGAGGAAGGCCTGCTCGTGCCCGATCTTCACGAGGAAGCGCTTCTTGCGCCACAGCGCGTAGAGCGCGATGCCGCAGGTCAGGACCAGGATCTCGACGAGCAGGAACCAGAACAGCCATTGCTCGACGAACCAGACGACGACCAGCATCAGCGTCATCTGCAGCGCGGCCATGCCCGTGGCGACGATGGCATCGCGCATGAGGCGCTGCACCGCCTCGACGTCGCTCGACGCGGCGGCGAGCACCGCGCCGGGCCCGGTCTCGCTGAGCGCGCGGTACGGCCCGCGCAGCAGCGTGGCGACGATCGAGCCGCGGATGGAGCGGATCACGCGTTCGCTCATGCGGCTGATCGTCAACTCGGTCGAGATCATCGAGCAGAAGACCACGAGCTCGAGCGCCACGATGATCCCGGCGTAGAGCCAGAGCCGGTCGAAGGAGCCGGCGGTCGCGGCCTCGAGCTGCGCGAAGAGCGTGCCGGGCGCCGGCGGCTCGATCAAAGACTTGATCGGGATCGGCCGCAGCACGATGGCGATGCTCTGGCAGGCGGCGATCGCGAAGGCGACGGCGATGGCCCGCCGCCAGAGCGGATTGTGGCGGCGGAGGAGCCGGTCGATCTCGGCCAGGAACATGCGCGTGCTGGACCTCGGGCGATGCGGGCCGGCCACGCGCCGCCCCGTCAGCGGAACGTCGCTCCACACGGCGCGCCTGTCGAGGGCTTATGCGCCCGCGCCGCCGACCGGAAGGGCCGCCAGGCCCTGCTCGAGCCCGGTCGCGGCGACCACGCCCAGCGCGCGGCGCGCGGCGCTCGGGTCGCCGGCGGAGACGCGAATGTCGCCGGGCCGCGGCGGGGCG
>VGDA01000102.1 GCA_016869915.1 Alphaproteobacteria bacterium | reverse complement strand
CCCGCGGAGCTGCGCCTCGTGGTGTCCTCGATCCAGGTGCTCGCCGAAGGCCATGGCTGGGAGCGCTGGGGCAACCTGCCGCGCGAGCGCGACCGGCTGCTCGGCCTCGTGCGCACGACCGGCGCGGCGGGCGTCGTCTTCCTGTCCGGGGACCGCCATCTCGGCGCGATCTATCGCGAGGATGCCGGCCTGCCCTATCCGCTCCACGACGTGACCTCGAGCGGCCTCACCAAGTCCTATCGCTCGGACGAGGCCGGGCCGAACCGGCTCGGCGAACCGCTCGGCGAGGTCAATTTCGGCACGTTCGAGATCGACTGGGAGGCCCGGCGCGTCGCCATCGCGCTGCGCGACGCCGGCGGCGCCGAGCGCCGTCGCCTCGACCTCGCGCTCGCGGCGCTGCGCGAGCGCTGAGTCGGCGAGGACCGGGCTTCCAGCCGCTCAGGCTTCCGTGGTGCGCCGCACGATGGCGTCCCTGCGCTTCACGATGTCCGGCAGGAGCTTCGTGCCGAGGCCGGGCTTGGTCATCGGGTAGACCTCGCCCTTCTCGATGCGCGGCAGGTCGGTGACCAGGTCCTTGTACCAGCCGGTGTAGTAGGCGCGCACCGTCTCCTGGATCAGCGCGTTCGGGCAGTTGAGCGAGAGGTGGATCGACGAGATCAGCGTGATCGGCCCCGTGCAGTCGTGCGGCGCGACGGGCAGGTGGTGTGCCTCGGCCATCGTCGCGATCTTCTTCGCCTCGCTGATGCCGCCGCACCATGCGAGGTCGAGCATCACGATTCCCGCCGCCTTCTTCGCCATCAGCTCGCGGAAGGCATAGCGCGTCGCGAGCGTCTCGCTCGCCGTGATCGGGATGCGCGTGTACTGCGCGAGCTCCGCGACCGCGTCGAGGTTGTTCATCTTGACGGGGTCCTCGAACCAGAACGGGTCGAAGGGCTCGGCCGCGCGGAAGACCTGCTTGGCGCCGGTCAGGTTCCAGAGCGAATGCAGCTCCAGCATGACGTCCATGCGGTTGCCCATCGCCTTGCGGATCTTCTCGAAGGGCGAGACCGCGCGCGCCAGGTGGTCGGCGGAGAGGTAGCAGCCATTGGTCGCCTCCGCCGCGTAGTCGAAGGGCCAGATCTTCATCGCCGTGATGCCCTGCTCCATCAGCGAATGGGCGAGCTCGTCGGCGCGGTTGAGGAAGGCGTCGAGGTCCTCGTAGGGGCCCGCCTTGCTGGCGAGGCCGAAATTGTCGGTGAGCTGGCCCTTGCTCGAGCGCACGTACTGGTAGCCGGCGCAGGTGTTGTAGATGCGGATCTTCGGGCGGCTGAGGCCGCCGAGCATCTGGTGGATCGGGTGCCCGACCGACTGGCCCCAGATGTCCCAGAGCGCGATGTCGACCGCCGAGGTGCCGCGCATCTCCGCGCCCGGGCCCGCGAAGCCGAGATAGTGGTTGCGCAGCACGTGGCTGATGCGATCGATCTCGCGCGGGTCGCGCCCGATCAGCTGCGGCGCCGCGGTGCCGTGGAGGTAGGCGGCGGTCGCGTCCACGCCGAAGAAGCTCTCGCCGAGCCCGACGATCCCCTCGTCGGTATGCAGGTGGAGCCAGAGGATGTTGGGAAATTCCTCGAGTTGGATCGTCTCGAGTGCGGTAATCTTCATGGCGTGTCCCTCGTTTCGCCGCTTCGGCGCGTGGGCGAAGCATGCGGAGGAAAAGCCGGCCATGGCAAGGACGACCGTCGAGTCCGTCGACTTCTTCTACCTCGCGATGCCGCGGATCGAGGACGTGGGCGACGGCAGCCAGGACGCCTGCGTCGTGCGCGTCGTCGCCGGCGGCAAGGTCGGCTGGGGCGAGTGCGAGGCCTCGCCGCTTCCCTCGATCGCCGGCCTCGTGGCGCCGATGTCGCACAGCGCCTGCCACCCGGTGATGGCGTCCGTCGTCGGCGAGCCGCTCGAGACGCCCGACGACATCCGGCGCATCGCCGCGAAGGTGCGCGCGCGCAGCGCCGACATGCTGCAGAGCTCGCATACGCTCTCCGGCATCGACATGGCGCTGTGGGACGTGCTCGGCAGGCTGCGCGACGAACCGGCCTGGAAGCTGCTCGGCTGGAAGAAGTCCTATCCGAAGCTGCCCTATGCCTCGGTGCTGTTCGGCGACACGCCCCAGCAGACGCTCGAGAAGGCGCGCGCCATCCGCGCGAAGGACTTCCGCGCCGCGAAGTTCGGCTGGGGCCCGTTCGGGACGAAGGACGCGCAATACGACGCCGACCATCTCGTCGCCGCGCGCGAGGGCCTGGGGCCCGACGGCATCCTGCTGGTCGACGCGGGAACGATCTGGGTCGACGACGTCGAGCGCGCGGCGAAATGCATTCCGGCGCTCGAGAAGACGCGCGCCACGTGGCTCGAGGAGCCCTTCATCTCCAGCGCGCTCGGTTCCTATGGCGAACTGGCGAAGGCGGCCGCGGGCCGCGTGCGCCTCGCCGGCGGCGAGGGCGCGCATGACTGGCAGGTCGCGCGCAACATGATCGACTATGGCGGCATCGGCTTCGTGCAGGTCGATGCAGGCCGCATCGGCGGCCTGACCGACGCCAAGCGCGTCGCCGACTACGCGCAGGCCAGGGGCGTCACCTTCGTGAACCACTCCTTCCAGTCGCAACTCGCGCTGAACGGCTCGATCCAGCCCTTCGCGGGCATCGAGAAGGACGAGATCTGCGAGTACCCGATCGAGGCGCGCGACGTCGCCTACGCGATCACCGTCGAGCGCCTCGACCGCGGGCCTGACGGCATGGTGCGCCTGCCCGAGAAGCCGGGCCTCGGCATGACGGTCGATACCGCGCGCTTCCGCCCCTACCTGGTCGACGTCGAGATCAAGGTCGGCGGCAAGCTCCTCTACCGCACGCCGCCGGCCTGACGCCGCGCGCGCCCATCCATACACACCGGGAGAAGACAAGATGGCGAAGCAGCATGCGAACTTCATCGCTGGCGAATGGGTCGAGGGCGCCGAAGCGACCCGCAACGTCAATCCGTCCGACACGAACGACGTCGTGGGCGAGTATGCCCGCGCCTCCGCGGCGGACGTCGCGACGGCCATCGCCGCGGCCAGGGCGGCGAGCTATGGCTGGGCGCGCTCGACCCCGCAGGAGCGCCACGACGTCCTGAGGAAGGTCTCGGACGAGATCCTCGCGCGCAAGGACGAGCTTGGCCGCCTGCTCTCGCGCGAGGAAGGCAAGACGCTGGCCGAGGGCATCGGCGAGACGATCCGCGCCGCGCAGATCTTCGCATTCTTCGCGGGCGAGGCGCTGCGCCTCTCGGGCGAGAAGCTCGCCTCGGTCCGACCCGGCGTGGAGGTCGAGATCACGCGCGAGCCGATGGGCGTCGTCGGCATCGTCACGCCGTGGAACTTCCCGATCGCGATCCCAGCATGGAAGATCGCGCCGGCGCTCTGCTACGGCAACGCGGTGGTGTTCAAGCCCGCGGACCTCGTGCCGGGCTGCGGCTGGGCGATCGCGGAGATCATCTCCCGCTCCGGCATCCCGAAGGGCGCCTTCAACCTGGTGATGGGCCGCGGCTCGGTCGTCGGCGAGGCGATCCTGCGCAGCCCCGACGTGCACGCGGTCACCTTCACGGGCTCCGTCGCGACCGGCCGCCATGTCGCGGCGACGTGCTCGGCGCGCATGGCGAAGTTCCAGCTCGAGATGGGCGGCAAGAACCCGATGGTCGTCCTCGACGACGCGGACCTGAAGACCGCCGTCGAATGCGCGGTGAACGGCGCCTTCTTCTCGACCGGCCAGCGCTGCACGGCCTCGTCGCGCCTGATCGTGACCCAGGGCATCCATGACCGCTTCGTCGCCGCGCTGGCGGAGCGGATGAAGGGCCTCGTCGTCGACGACGCGCTGAAGGCGGGAACGCATGTCGGGCCGGTGGTCGACCAGTCGCAGCTCGACCAGGACCTCGAGTACATCCGCCTGGGCACGAAGGAAGGTGCGCGCCTCGTGGCTGGCGGCGAGCTGCTCAACCGCGGCACGCCGGGCTTCTACCTCTCGCCGGCGCTGTTCACCGAGGCGACGAACGCGATGCGCATCAGCCGCGAGGAGATCTTCGGGCCGGTCGCGTCGGTGATCCGCGCGCGCGACTACGACGAGGCGCTTGCGCTCGCCAACGACACGGAGTTCGGGCTTTCCTCGGGCATCTGCACGACGAGCCTCAAGCACGCATCGCATTTCAAGCGCAACGCCGAGGCCGGCATGGTGATGGTCAACCTGCCGACGGCGGGCGTCGACTACCACGTGCCATTCGGCGGGCGGAAGGGATCGTCCTACGGGCCGCGCGAGCAGGGACGCTACGCGGCGGAGTTCTTCACGCAGGTGAAGACGAGCTACATCCTCGCCTGAGCCCACGCGTCGCGGCGGCGGGAAGATCCCGTCCGCCGCGACGCGCGCGGTTCACTGCGTCCCGCGCAGGCCGAGCAGCGCGCGCGCCTCGGCTGGCGTCGCGACCTCTGGCCCGATCTCGCGCACGAGGCGCACCGCCTTCTCGACCAGGTGGGCGTTCGATCCGAACACGCCCTTCTCGACATAGAGGTTGTCCTCGAGGCCGACGCGCACGTGGCCGCCGAGCAGCACCGCCTGCGCGGCCATCGGGAACTCCATGCGGCTGATCCCGAAGGCGGCCCAGTGCGCGCCAGCAGGCAGCAGGCTGCGCATGTGCATCACGCTCTCCGGCGTCTGCGGCGCGCCCCAGGCGACGCCGAGGACGACCTGGAAGAGCGGCGGCGCGTCGACGAAGCCCGTGTCGACGAGGTGTCGCGCGAGCCGGACATGGCCGGTGTCGAAGACCTCGAGCTCGGGCTTCGCGCCAGCGTCCCGCATGAGCCTGGCCATCTCGCGCAGGTGCCGCGGAACGTGGACGAAGGCGACCTCGCCCATGTTCATCGTCGCGACGTCGAGGCTGCAGATCTCCGGCTTGAGCTCGGTCACGTGGCGCACGCGGTCCGCGGGCTGCGCCATCGTGCTTCCTGGCCCGTGGAGGCGCGGATCTTCGGGATGCGGATCGTAGCGCCCGCCGGCGCCGCAGCTCAGGTTCAGCACGATGTCCGAGTTGCTCGCGCGGATGCGCTCGACGACCTCGCGGAACAGCGCGACGTCGCGGCTCGGCTTGCCGGTCCTTGGATCACGCACATGAATGTGCGCGATCGCCGCCCCGGCCTCGCCCGCCTCGATCGCGGCGCGCGCGATCTGCTCGGGCGTCACCGGGATCGCCGGATGCTTGCCGACCGTGTCGCCGGAACCCGTGACGGCGCAGGTGATGATGACCTTGTCCAGCATCGTCTTCCTCCTCGTGCAGCCCGACCGTCCCCGTGCTCAGGACAGGACCGTCTCGCCCAGCCAGCGCCCGAAGCCGAGCGCCGGCGTGACGCTCATTCCCCCGACATAGCCGTCGCCCGACATCGTCCCGCCGCCTATGATCTCGCCGGCGAGATGCAGGCCCGGCATCGGCGCGCCTCCCGCGTCGAGGACGCGCAACCGGTCGTCGACGACCACGCCGCCGGCCGTGCGCAGCACCATGCCGACGCAGCGCACCGCCATGAGGACGGGGCCGCGGATCGGGCGCGGCATGTGGGCCCGGCCGAGCGGATCGCCGCCGCCCACGGCGATCGCGGCGTTGTAGGCCGCGATGGTCGCGCGCAACCCGGCCGCGTCGATCCCGGTGCGCGCGGACAGCGCCTCGACGCCCTCGGCGCGGGCGAAATGGGGATGCGTGGCGAAGCACGTTTCGAGCCGCGCGCGCCCGAAGCGCGGGAGCAGCGGCGGCGCCTCGCGCAGGATGTGCTCGTCGAAGACGACCCAGAAGGCGAGTCCTGGAAGCCGCGCGAGCGCGGCCTCGCGGACATCGACGCTATCGTGGTCCTCGGCGACGAAGCGACGACCCTGCGCGTCGACGAAGATCTCCCAGGGCCGCCGGACCTGGGGCGTGAGCGCCGGCACGTCCTCCCAGGCCACGCGCCCGGAACCGGCAGGATCCTCGATGCCGGCGAGCGCCGGCTTCCAGAAATGCATGTTGCGCAGCTTGGCGCCGAGCATCTCGGCCATGGCGTGCCCCGAGCCGTCTGAGGTCGGCGAGGCCGTCGTGTAGAGCGGCATGCCCGAATGCAGGCGCGCGAACATCGCCGGGCTCGCGCCGTAGCCTCCCGTCGCGAGGATCGTCGCACGCGCCTCTATGCGGGCCTCCCCGCCATCCGGCCCGCGCGCCAGGATGCCCTCGCCGGGCAGGAGGCGCGTCGTCGTGGTGCCGAGGCGCAGGTCGATCCCGCCGCGCGCGCGCGCGGCCTCGAAGGCCGGCACGACCGCCTTGAGGATCGACCGGCCGCCATCCACGCCCCAGTAGGTGCGCGCGATCGCGTAGGCCTCGTGGAGATGCAGGATCGCCGGGCAGGACGGATGCATCTCGAACCCGATCTCCATCAGCCAGTCGATCGTGCGCGGCGCGAGGTCGACGGCGCGGCGCACCAGCGGCCCGTTCGCGAGGCCGCGACTTATCCGCATCACGTCGGCGTAGTGGAGGTCAGGGCAGTCCTCGATGCCGCGCTCGCGCTGGAGTCGAGTGCCGGCCGCGCTCATCTGTCCGGACGAGTAGTGGAGCGTGCCGCCGATGCGCGTCGACTTCTCGACCACGACGACCCTCAGGCCGCGCGCGGCGGCCGCCATCGCGGCAGGGAGCCCGGCCGTCCCGGCGCCGACGACTGCGAGGTCGAAGGACCCGCTCATCGTCCTTCCTGCTGCACGACGCTCCGCGCCAACGGCGTCGGATATCCGGGATCAGGGAAGCAGATGCAGAGATGGCGGAAGGGCTTGTCGCCCAGCACGCGCCAGGTCACGCGCAGGCCACGCGGAAGGAGATAGACGGACCCTGCACGCGCCACGACGCGCGTCTCCTCCTTGTGGAGGGGCGGGGCGAAGGCGACGATCTCCGCCTCGCCCGACGTGACGTAGTGCACCTCGTCGTGGGACATGAACCAGTCGATCGCCGGGCCTGGGAGGAAGTCCTCGAAGTTGACCTGGCAGGCCGGTTCCTTGATGCCGCCATTGACGGCCTTGTAGAGCGCCCCGGGCACGTGCGGGAAGGCGCGGGCGGGCGAGCCGTCGAGGTCGCTGTCCTTGACGTCGTAGATCCGGAACTTCGACCAGGTGATCGGCTGCATGCTGCCTCCTTCGCCGCGACGGGCGCCGGCGTCGCGGCGGCCCTCGCATGGGCACGGGGGGATGGAGCGGAACGGACGCGCGCCCCGGCCCCCCGCCACGAACACCGCCCCAACGAGGCAGGATAGCCGAGCGAGGAGTTCAGCGACCGCGAAATTCCGGCGCACGCTTGCCGAAGAACGCCGCGATTCCCTCGGCGCGGTCATCCGTCGCGAACAGGAACTGGAAGCTGCGCCGCTCGAAGGCCAGCGCCGCGTCGAGCGGCTGGTCCGCCCCGCGCAGGATTGCCTCCTTGATCATCTGCACGCCGATCGGCGGCAGGGCCGCGATCTCGCAGGCGATCGACAACGCCGCCGGCTCGACCTCGGCATCGGCGACCACCGCGCTGGCGATGCCCATCTCCCCGGCCTCGCGCCCGGAGATCGCGCGGCCGGTCAGCGCGAGGAGCATGGCCCGCTGCTTGCCGACGACTCGCGACAGGCGCTGCGTGCCTCCGCCACCCGGCATCACGCCGACCTTCACCTCCGGCAGCGCCAGCCTCGCGCCCTCCCCGGCCACGAGGATGTCGCAGGCAAGCGCGAGCTCGAAGCCCCCGCCGAAGGCGAATCCGCGGACGGCCGCGATCACCGGCTTGCGCGACTCGGCGACGGGGCGCATCAGCTCCGGTGCCCTGCGCGCGAGGGCGCCGACCGCGTCGAGCTCCTGGAGCTCGCGCAGGTCCGCGCCCGCGGCGAAGGCCTTCTCGTCGCCACCGACGATGATCGCGCGGATCCCTGGATCTGCGTTCGCCCGGAGCATTTCCTCGGCGATCCGCTCGCGCAGCGCGAGGTTGAGGGCGTTGCGGGCCTCCGGCCTGTTCAGCCGAAGATGCGCCACGTGCGGCGCGGGGGTCGTGACGATCAGCTCGCTCATGCCGGCAGGATAGCCGCCGCGCGCCGACGCGGGAACCGGGCCCTCCTCAGGCCCGCTCCAGCACCAGCGCGATCCCCTGGCCGACCCCGACGCACATCGAGCAGAGCGCGTAGCGCCCTCCACGCCGGTGCAGCCCGCGCGCCGCGGCGCCGACCAGCCGGGCGCCGCTCATGCCCAGGGGATGCCCCATGGCGATCGCCCCGCCATCGGGGTTGACGTGTGGCGCGTCGTCGGGGATCCCCAGCTGGCGCAGCACGGCCAGCGCCTGCGCGGCGAAGGCCTCGTTGAGCTCGACCAGGTCCATCTGCGCGAGGGACAGGCCGGTGCGCGCGAGGACCTTGCGGATCGCGGGCACGGGGCCGACCCCCATGATCCGCGGCTCGACACCGGCCACCGCCATGCCGACAACGCGGGCCAGCGGGACCAGGCCGTGGGCCGCGGCTGCGGCCCGCGATGCCACGACCATCGCGGCGGCGCCGTCATTCACGCCGGAGGCGTTCCCCGCGGTCACCGTCAGGTCGGGCCCGTTGATCCCCCTCAACCTCGCGAGCTGCTCCTGCGTGGTCCCGGGCCGCGGGTGCTCGTCCGAATCGACCACCAGGGGATCACCCCTCCCCTGTGGGATTCGCACCGGGACGATCTCGTCGCGAAAGACCCCCGCAGCCTGCGCCGCCGCCCAGCGCTCCTGGCTGCGCTGCGCGAAGGCATCCTGGTCCGCCCGCGCGATCGCGAAGTCTCGAGCGACGTTGTCGGCGGTCTCCGGCATCGAGTCGATCCCGTGGGCAGACTTCATGCGCGGATTGACGAAGCGCCATCCGATGGTGGTGTCATGGACCGCGTTCGACCTGGAGAAGGCCGTCTCGGCCTTTGGCATGACGAAGGGCGCGCGCGTCATGCACTCGACGCCTCCGGCGATCGCGAAATCGGCCTCGCCGGCGCGGATGGAGCGCGCCGCGATGCCGACGGCATCCATGCCCGAGCCGCAGAGCCTGTTCACGGTCGTGCCGGGGACGACTACCGGCATGCCGGCGAGCAGGACGGCCATCCGGGCGACGTTGCGGTTGTCCTCCCCGGCCTGGTTCGCGCATCCCAGGACGACGTCGTCGAGCGCGGCCCAGTCCGCTCCGGGGTTGCGCGAAGCGAGCGCGGCGATCGGGATGGCAGCCAGGTCGTCGGCCCGGATGGATGACAGCGCGCCGCCGAACCGGCCGATCGGGGTGCGCACGGGATCGCAGACGAAGGCTTCGGCCATGGATCTCCTCTTGGCGGTCGCGGGCGCTTGCGAGGATGAAGCGGCGCGCCCGACGCCCGGCCGAGGCATGATGCAACGCGCGGTTCGCATCCGCCAACCGCAGCGAGCCGGGACGCGCTCCCGCCTAGCGCCGCGGCTTCCGCTCGATCGCCTCCCGGCGCGCGAACGAAAAACCCGCCAGGCGAGGCCTGGCGGGTTTGACTGGTTGCGGGGACAGGATTTGAACCTGTGACCTTCAGGTTATGAGCCTGACGAGCTACCGGGCTGCTCCACCCCGCGGCAACCTTGTACTCGAGGCGGCGACCCGGCGGCCTGCCAACCTGTGAAGAT